>JAMDDF010000042.1 GCA_023489205.1 Actinomycetota bacterium
TCAGAGACAAGGCCAAGGCGCGCCCCGCTGGCCGCGATCGCCAGTGGGTCGAAGTTCGCGACTTCCAACAAGACTGTGGACGTTGTCGCGGATATCTCAGCCCTGGCACCGCCCATGATCCCCCCGAGGCCGACTGGCGTACCCTCCGCATCGCAGATCACGACGTCGTCTGGGCAAAGTTCACGTTCCACGCCATCGAGGGTCACGAGCCGCTCGCCCGCACGGCCTCGCCGCACTTCCAGGCCCCTGCCGCCGAGGCGGGAAATGTCATAGGGGTGGTTGGGCTGGCCGAGCTCGAGCATGACGTAATTCGACACGTCCACGACCGCGCTTAGCGGGCGCATACCCGCCAGGGCAAGCCGCCGTCTCACCAGCGGGGCGACAACGGCGTGCTCGACATTTTCGACGACCGTGCCGGTGAAGCGGGGGCAGAGGTCCCTAGCATTGGGGTCGACACTGACCGAGGCGGCCTCCACGTCTTTAGCGACGACATGAGGCGCCACGGGCACCGAAAAGGGCAAGTCGAGCCCGGCAGCCAGTTCGCGCGCTACGCCAACGACACCAAAACAGTCGCCTCTGTTGGGGCTTATCTCCAAGTCGAAGACGACATCACCGCCAAAGCCGAACGCCTCCGCCGCCGGCTGGCCCGGTGTGGCAGACGCCGGGTCGAACAAAAAAATCGCCGGTGAGGGGCCTTCCGGCCCGACCCCGAGCTCGGTGGCCGAACATAGCATCCCGTTTGACCACTCGCCCCTCACCTTGCGACGGCCTATCTCCATGCCGTTGGGCATGACGGTACCAAGCGTTGCCAACGGCACGAGGTCACCGGGTCTCATGTTGAAGGCACCGCACACTACCTGGCGCGCCTCGCCATCACCCGCGTCCACATCTACCAGCTGCACGCGGTCTGCACCCGGGTGCCGGCGCGTCTCGAGCACCCGAGCGACGACCACGCCGTCGAAGGGGGACGCTACGACCTCGCTGCTTTCTACCACCAGGCCAAGGGAGCTGAGCGCATCGGCGATGCGCTCAGCAGGGCCCTCGGGCGGGGTGAACTCCTTCAGCCAACTGAGCGGTACGCGCATAAACCTGAAAAACCTTTCAGAACTGTGAAAGGAAGCGGATGTCGTTGTCCAACAAGTCGCGCAGGTCCGCCAGGCCGCTCGACGCTGCCGCCATCCTGTCGATGCCAAAACCCCACGCGAAGCCCGTATAGCGTTCCGGGTCCACCCCTACAGCTTCGAACACTGCCGGGTCGACCATTCCGCACCCGCCCAGCTCGACCCAGCCCGACCCAGCGCAAGTCCTACAGCCCCGGCCCCCGCACATCCAGCACGTCACGTCGTACTCAGCGGAAGGTTCGGTGAAGGGGAAAAAGCTGGGGCGCAACCTGGCACGCCGGCCCGGGCCGAAAAATGCCTCTACAAAGGCGTCGAGCGTGCCTGCCAGGTGGGCCATGGAAATCCCCTCGTCCACCACAAGCCCTTCGATCTGGTGGAACACGGGCAGGTGCGAGGCATCGGGCGTGTCACGTCGGTAGCAGCGCCCTGGGACAACGGCGTAGATGGGAGGCTGGCGCGACTGCATCAGCCGAGCCTGCACTGGCGAGGTGTGCGTGCGCAGCACAGCCGCTGCACCCTTTTGGACGGCCCGGTCACCTGGGCCTATATCGGTTCTGTCCCCATCTGCTCCGCTTAGGTAAAACGTGTCGAACATCCCGCGCGCCGGGTGATGGGGGGGCATGTTCAGAGCCTGGAAATTATGCCAGTCGTCTTCGACTTCTGGGCCCTCGTCCACTTCGAAGCCCATCGACACGAAAATGTCCTCAAGCTCCTCACGCACCTGGGTCACCAGGTGGAGGTGCCCCCGAAGGACCGGCTGGGGAGGGGCATCGGCCAACGCCCCAGCTCCAGAGCGAGCCAGCAGGGCAGTTTCGCAGAGATCCAGGCGCTCCGACTCCGAGCGCTGGCGAGCCTCTTTTGCCTCGAGCTCTGCCATGCGTCGCTCGAAAAGCTCCTCCAAGTCGGACCGCGCCGCTTGGAGCGCCCGGCCGAGCTCAGCGCGCTGGTCAGGACTGAGATCCCGCAACGTGCCCGTGAGCTTGGCTAGCGCACTCCTTTTGCCAAAGGCTTCCGGCTCCACCACGCGGAGCTCTGCCACTGAACGGGCGCTTTGGACTAGCTCTCTGCCCCGCTGCACTGCGTCGGTTACTAGGTTCATGACGCTGCCAGCTTGCCAGCTACAGGACTTCCCCAAGGGCTAATTCCCCTCCGCCGGCGCTGGCGCGCCGCCTCGAAGCAAAGTACCGAGGTTGCGGCCCCAACGTTCAAGGACTCGGCACCGCCAGGCATCGGTATGCTCACAAGCCCGTCAAGGTGGGCACCAAGCGCCGACAGGGGCAGGCCGGAGGACTCGTTGCCGACCACAAAAGCGCATGGTTGGCTCAGGTCCAGCTCGTCGTAGCTGGCACCACCCGAAGGTACCGCCCCCCACCGATGAAGACCCCAAGTGCCGAGCTCGCCCAGCAACGGCTCAAGTGCCCCGGCCATGACGACCGGCACGTGGAACACAGCCCCGGCCGAAGAACGTACTGCCTTGGGGTTCCACATGTCGACCGTCCCCTTGCAGCAAACGATGCCGCTAGCACCTGCTGCCCACGCCGAACGCACCAATGTCCCCGCATTGCCCGGGTCACGCACGTCTGCACAAACGACAACCAGCTCAGGGCTTTGCGCCCTCAGCCTGTCCAAGCTGGCGCGCTCTAGGACGCACACCGCTATGAGCGGCTGAGGCGAGACCGTGCCTGCCACGCGCTCCAAGACACCAGGGGCCAGTTCGAAGACCCGTGCACCAGCTCCATAGCAGCGCTCGACGACCCGCGCCAAGCGTGCGCTCGGCCCCATCTCATGGCCAGCCGCTCCTACTCCTCCCCCCGCCAGTGTTCCCCCCGCCAGTGTTCCTCCCGCCAGTGTTCCCTCGGCCAGTGTTCCCTCGGCCAGTGTTCCCTCGGCCAGTGTTCCCTCGGCCAGTGTTCCTCCCACCACCCGGTCCCAGCCAGCGGCAAGGAAGACGGCCTCGATGCCAGCGTCGGCAGCGAGCGCTTCTTCCAACAGGTTGGGCCCCTCGATCACAAAGCGGCCCTCTTGTTCTCGCGCGCTACGTCGCCCAACAAGACGCCGGAGCCGCTGGACGCGCGGATGGCGGTAGTCGAGGCTGCGCGCTGCCACCTAGTCGGTTTTGGTAACAGCTCGCTCGCCAGCACCAGGCACGGCATTTGCCAGGGCCTCTGTGGCGACCGTTACGAGTCGGGAAAACGCATCAGCATCACGCACAGCAAGGTCAGCCAGGACCTTGCGGTCAAGGCTCACCCCAGCCACCCGTAGGCCGGCGATGAAGCGGCTGTAGGTGGAGCCATTGGCGCGACAGGCAGCGTTTATGCGCTGCGCCCAGAGGCGGCGGAACTCGCCCTTCCTCGCTCGCCTGTCCCTGTAGGCGTAAGCAAAGGAGTGCATGACCTGCTCGTGCGCGGCCCTGTAGCTACGGCTCTTATTGCCGTAATAGCCCTTGGCCGCCTCCAGCACCGCACGGCGGTGCTTCTTGCTGTGGACCGAACGCTTGACACGCGCCATTGCTCTGTACCTCTTGCTCTCTGCCTCTCAGACCCCAACCTAGACGTCCAGCTAGATACCCAGCATGCGCTTGACGGCAGAAGCGTCACTCGCTGAAACGTCTCCCGGACGCGCCAAGCGGCGCATACGGCTCGACTCTTTTTTTTCGGCCAAGTGAGACCTCATTGCTTGACGGCGGCGAAGCCTGCCACTCCCAGTCACTTTGAAGCGCTTAGCCGCGCCACGGTCGGTCTTTTGCTTGGGCATCGGGCCTCAACCTCTCGTTTCCACCGGGCGGGGCGCCAGCCAGGGGTATACCCGCGCCACGGATGCCGGTTGTTAAGCAAATAACCTAGCAGAAACTACTGGCGTTCGTCCACACCCGCAGCGTTGCCTGACCACCGTGCGCGGCGGCCCAGTCCCAAGCCCCACTCCTATCAGGGCGCGGCCGAGGCCGGGACGCTGGGTGGCGCCACCACGTCGGCCGGACGCGCTATGGCGGCGCTGCCTGCACCGTCAGCCGCTGCACCGTCAGTTGCAGTGGCCCCCCGTCCTGCTTGCGCGCCCAAAGACGCTCCCTGGCCGTTAGAGGCTCTCTCGGCCCTCTCAAGCGGCCCTTCTTGAGAGGCGGGTGACTGGTGGCTCTGCCTCGTACGTCTGTCTGGAGCGAGGACCATAGTCATGTTTTTCCCGTCGAGCTTGGGCGCCGCCTCCACCTTCCCGAGGGAGGAAACCTGGCCGACGAGCTCATCAAGGATCTTCATCCCGAGGTCAGGATGGCTCACCTCGCGACCGCGAAAGGTAACGGTCACCTTCACCTTGTGCCCCTCCTCGAGGAACTTGCCCACCTGGCGTGTCTTGGTGTCGAAGTCACCTGAACCGATCTTGGGCCGGTACTTCATCTCTTTGATGCTGGTGTTGGTGGCCTTTTTCTTCGACTCCCCCGCCTTTTGAGCGGTCTCGTACTTGAACCGGTTGTAGTCCATGATCCGCACGACTGGTGGGTTGGCGTCCGGCGCCACCTCCACCAAGTCCAGATCGAGCTGACGTGCCGCGGCAAGGGCTTCGGGAAGTGTCTTCAGCCCGAGCTGTTTGCCCTCGGCATCGATGAGACGGACCTCGCGCGCCCGGATTCGGTCGTTGACACGGTGCCCGTTGGTGTCTGGTGTGGCTATGCGCTGCTCTCCTTGCTAGGGCCCCGGAACCGGCCGCTACCCGGCACCAGCCCGAGGCGGGGATGTACCTGACCGAGGTTGGCACAGTCTCTACCGGCTAGCCGCATATCAATGATATAAGTCACAACGGCACCGCCGCGAAGAGAGCGCCAGTGTCGCCAAAGCGCCCACCCTTGCTTCACCTGCCTAGTCACGTCAGGTTTTCGGCACGTCAATTGGGGTGTATGACCATTTGGGCGCTGTCAGGCTCCTCGTCACACTCTCCGAGGCCACTCGGTCGGGAGTTTCATCATAGGCTAGCGCAGGTGAGCACGCTTTGGACACCGAGCGGCGAGCACCCGGTGCCGCGGACGCCGGCTGGGGGCTCTCCGACAGGAGGGCCGCCACCGGGGGCCAAGGCAACACCGAGCGGCCCCCCTGGACAGGCTGCGCGCGCCCCCAGCGGCCCTCAGCAAAAAGGACAGGCTCGATCAGCTCGCACAAATGAGCCAACCCCCGAGGAGCTCCGCGCCGCCCAAGAGGAGATGGAGGCGGTACGCGAAGAGCTGCTCTCCGCTCCCGCCGAGATCGTCGTCGCCAACCATGCCATGGGTCTCTGGGAGCTAGCTGCGCTCCACCTCTCGAGCAGCCCGCCCCAGCTCCCACAGGCCCAACTCGCCATTGACGCTTTGTCGGCCCTGCTCGAAGGCCTGCGGGGGAGGTTGGGCGAGGCAGAAAAAAACCTCGACGACGGCCTGACGCAGATCAGGATGGCCTTCGTCCAAATAGCCCAGGCCCAGGGCACACGCCCCAGCGCCGACCAGGGGCCAGGCACCGGGCCAAGCTGAGCGCTCCCAGCGGAGGTCTTGGGGGCCAATAGGCCGCTTAGGGCACAGCTGCTTCGGCCAAGGCGGTGGCCTCGCCCAAGGCAGCCGCTTCGTCGGCGGCCAGCACCCTGGGGTTGGCGCGCACCCGGCGCACCATTTCAGCGATCGTGTACGAGTCGAGGTGGGTCCTCATGTGCTCACCGACCTCCGCCCACACCGACAGCAGTACGCACTGGCCCTCGTGGTCACAAGCCCCGCCGGCATGAGGCTCGCCGAAGTCACCAAGCGCAATCGGGCCGTCGACCGCTGCCACGACCTGGCCAAGCGTGAGCTTGTCTGGCGGCCGAGCGAGTACGTAGCCCCCACCTACGCCACGTTTGGAACGCACCAGCCCGGCACCCTTTAGTGCCAGCAAGATCTGCTCTAAGTAAGGCTGGGGGAGCCCGGTCCGAAGGGCTATGTCACGAACCGAAGTAGGAGTGTCCCCCCCGTGGAGGGCCAGGGACAGCAGCGCACGGCACGCGTAGTCGCCACGCGTCGAAACCCTCACACGGCCATCGTACTAAGGCTCACATCGTACTAAGGCTGATGGCCAAGCCCGAGCAACCCAAGCGCCTCGTGCAACTCGGCAGGGGGCGGCGAGATGAACTTCATTTGCTCGCCTGTAACCGGGTGCGCAAAGGACAGCTCAGTTGCGTGCAGCCAAGGGCGCGACAAAAAAGGCAGCCACTGGTGTACGAGCGCAGACTGCGACCTGCTCGCATAGACGTCGTCGCCCACGACAGCGTGACCTATCGCCCTCAGGTGTACTCGCACCTGGTGCGTGCGGCCGGTCTCGAGACGACAGGTGACGAAGGTGGCGGGGAACGCTGAGCTAGACCGGTCAAGTACCACGTAGCGCGTGCGAGCCGGTCGCCCGCCTTCTACCACCCCAACACGGGTGCGCTGTCTCGGCGACCGCCCGAGGGGCGCCTCGATCAGGCCCTCATCCGCAGCCATTTCGCCGTGCACGACTGTCAGGTACCTGCGCAACGTGAGATGAGCAGCCATCTGGCGTGCGAGGGCTTCGCGCGCCTGGCTGGTACGTGCCACGACCAGCAGCCCAGAGGTCCCCTTGTCCAAACGGTGCACCACCCCAGGTCGGGTGCTGTCAGGGCCGGCGGCGGCGATGTCGGGGAAAGCAGCCACGAGCTGCTGAACGAGGGTCCCGCTGCGGTTGCCAGCTCCTGGGTGGACGACCAAGCCCGCAGGCTTGTCCACGACGACGAGGTGTGCGTCAGCGAAGACGACCGCCGCTTCGACGAGCGGTGGCATTCCCGCTGCGTCATGCACCCTGCCAGATGGCCCAATAGAACCAAAACCCGGCTCCGTCGGCGCGCGTTCGGACAAGGTGTCGCCAAGCTCTACCAAAAGCTCGTCCCCGGCGTGCAGCCGGCGGCTCCCCGAACTCGCCAGCACGCCGCGCAGGCTCACCTTACCGGCGCTCACCAGGCGAGAGGCCTCAGCGCGGCTGAGACCCGTCAAAAGCGCCAAGCCCCGGTCCAAGCGCTCCCCTTCGAGAGAGGACATAGCTTCTAAGCGAAGCGAACGAGCCAATGCGCTCACCTCTCGGGTTCTCGCTGGTCTACGTCGACCAACTCCTGCCTCGCTCCGGCTTGGCCCGCCCGAGCGCCGCTGGTTCGTGCCGTGCCTTCGCTAGCCCCATGGTGGCCCGGCCCGCGGGGGCCCGGCCCGTAAAGGAAGATGGCGCTCAAGGCGACCATCACAACCCCCACCGTGAGCGAGGCATCTGCAACGTTAAAAACCGGCCACCAGCTAACCAGTTGGATGAAATCGACAACAGCGCCATGGTGGTGACGGAGCAACCGGTCTGCCAGGTTCGACAAAGCACCACCACTCAGCAGGCCGAACCCGACCACGTAAGCCCACCCGGCACCGTGGCTCGCCAGACGCCCCGACTGCCAAAGCACGAGGCCTGCCAGCACCACGGCCGCCACCTCCACAAGTGGGGCCACGCCGCAGCGAGGCAGGAAGGCAGCGCCGCGGTTGAAGGTAAGTACCAGGTTGATTGGCCCGACAATGTGGCGCGGCCCGTCTGCGAGCTCTTTTTGCGCCCAGGACTTGGTCCATTGGTCAACAGCAATTACACCACCCGCCACGCCGACCAGCACACACCACCGTAGACCTGCCCGGC
>JAMDDF010000051.1 GCA_023489205.1 Actinomycetota bacterium
CGTGACCCCCAGATCGGAAGACAGGACCGCTCTTTCAACCGCCTTCAGCACCGCGGGCCCCTTGTCGTAAGGCGTTATCACTAGCACCCGCGCTTCGGGCACGTGGAACCCTGCCAGCTGCTGAAGGGGCACTTCAGCCCCGTAGTACTCGACCTTCAGTTTCTCGACTAGAGCGGGGGCTGCACGGCCTGTCCGGATGGAGGCAAACTCGGCCTTGGTGTGCTCGACCGCGCGAGTCATGTGTTGTCGACATTCTTCGATCGCAACCTCTAGGAGCGTGCCGGCCATTAGTGGATCAGCGTACCTATCTCCTCACCCGCAAGCGCGCTGCGCAGGTTGCCCTCCTTGGAGATGCTGAAGTAGAGGATGGGAAGGGAGTTCTCCTTGCAGAGCGTGATTCCGGTCAGGTCCATGGCCCTTAGGTCCTTTTCAAGGACCTCGCCATAGCCGATCTCATAAAGCTGAACAGCTGTGGGGTCGGACCGAGGGTCGGCGCTGTAAACGCCTTCGACGCCCCCGTGGGTCCCCTTCAGCAAGATCTCGGCGCCGATCTCGACTGCCCGCAGGGCACCAGCCGTGTCGGTCGTAAAGAACGGGTTGCCGGTCCCGGCGGCGAAGAGCACGACCCGACCTTTTTCTAAATGCCGGATGGCCCGCAACCGGATGTAGGGCTCGGCCAGCTCCGACATGCCGATAGCTGTCTGTACTCGAGTCGGCTGTCCCTCGCGCTCAAGGGCGTCCCGAAGCGCCAAGGCATTGATCACGGTCGCGAGCATGCCCATGTAGTCGGCAGTGGCACGGTCCATCCCAGCTGCCGAGCCAGTCGCACCCCGCCATATGTTGCCGCCACCGACAACGATCGCAATCTCTGTGCCAAGCTCGGCCCTCACGTTCACGACTTCGCGGGCCAAGCGCGCGACCACCCGCCCATCGATCACCTCGTCTGCTGCGGCGTCGCTAGCTAACGCCTCACCGGAGATCTTCAGTACGACGCGCGCCCAGGGGGCCCCCGGTCGGCCCACAGCTCAGCCGCCGACCACGACCTGCGCAAAGCGCACCACAGTGGCCTTACCCAGGACCTGCGCGACAGTCCGCTTGTCGTCCTTGGCGAAGGGCTGCTCAAGGAGCACCCCGCCGGGCATGCGCCTGTACCAGGCCGCCAACCTGCCCTCCACTATCTTCGGGAGGGCAGCTTCCGGCTTGCCCTCCCTGCGGCTTTCCGCCTCGAGCGTCTCTTGTTCAGCGCGCACTTCCTCAGCTGGTACGTCCTCACGGCGCAGGTACTTGGGCCTACCGAACGCAATGTGGACCGCCACGTCGTGGGCTAGGTCTTCGTCGCCACCGGCGAGCTCGACGATCACGCCATTGACACCCCGGTCATTTTGGACGTGCAAGTACGACCCCAAAGCATTGGTGGGGGCGCCTTGGAACCGCACCACCTCTCCCAGCTGGACGTTTTCTCGGGTGGCGATGTTGAGGTCCTCGATCGCAGCCTTGCGCTGGTCGACCGCGTCCTCACCCTCGGCCGCCACCAGTGCGGCTAGTTCGTTGACGAGATTGACAAAATCCGGGCTCTTGGCAGAGAAGTCGGTCTCGGAACGCAGTTGCACAAGCGCAATTGCATTGGCTCCCCTGTCATAAGACACAGCGACAGCACCTTCAGTGCTCTCGCGCCCTGCGCGCTCGGCGGCCTTGCCTAGCCCCCGTTCGCGCAACCACTTCGCGGCTGCCTGCGGGTCACCACCGCTCTCAGTGAGGGCTCGCTTGGCATCCATCATGCCCGCGCCCGTCTGGTTGCGGAGCGCTTGCACATCTTTGGCTGTGAACTCTGACATGTGAGCTCCTAACTTAGCCTGGAGGAGTCGGCTTCGGAGGGACTACTCAGCTGGGGTTGCCCTCGGCCACGCCCGCGTCAGCGTCCTCAGGGGACACTTGGACCAGGGCGGTGAGCTCTCCCTGCGGCATGGCACTGGCGCTGACGGAGGCGGCTGGAGGGTAGCTGCCTAGTGCTGGCTCAGTCGGGCTCCCTGACGCAGGTGGCACGCCAGCGGTGCCCGTAAGCGGGGCTTCAGTTGTGGTCACGGGGCTCCACGGGCCGGGGCGCGTCTCACCAGCAGCTTCGTCGCCAGCGCCAAGTTGGTCGCCTGCCACTTCTACCTGCACAGCTTTTCGTTGCACATCTTCGCTCGGCATCGACCCGAGGCCGTCTGGGCCCTCCGAGGGAACCGGCGGTCCGCCCGGGAAGTAGCCACGCCGAGAAGCTATGAAACGTCCCTCATGCACAGCATCCGCCAGCACCCGGCACATGAGCGTCCCGCTCCTGATGGCGTCGTCGTTTCCCGGTATGGGGAACTTCACAAGGTCGGGGTCACAGTTGGTGTCCACGACTGCCACGATCGGGATACCGATCTTGTTGGCCTCGGACACCGCGATGTGCTCCTTTTTGATGTCGATGATGAACACAGCGTCGGGCAAGCGGCTCATCGAGCGGATGCCTCCCAGGTTGCGCTCCAGCTTCTCTAGCTCCCGCGAGTGCAGTAGGGCCTCCTTCTTCGGCATAGCGTCAAAGTCGCCGGCCCGGCGCATCCGCTCGTACTCCTGCATCTTGGCGACGCGCCCCGAAATCGTCGCGAAGTTGGTCAACATCCCGCCTAGCCAACGCTCGTTGACGTACGGCATGCCACAAAGCTCTGCGTAACGCGCTATCGGATCTTGGGCCTGCTTCTTGGTGCCCACGAACAGCACGTTCCCACCGTCGGCCACGAGGTCGCGCACAAACGAGTACGCAACCTCTAGTCGCTGGAGTGTCTGGTTCAGGTCGATTATGTAGATGCCATTACGCTCCCCAAATATGAAGCGCTTCATCTTCGGGTTCCAGCGCCTGGTCTGGTGCCCGAAGTGGACCCCAGCTTCCAACAGTTGTCGCATCGTGACAACGGCCATGCCAACTCCTCTCCATCGGTTGCCCTGACCCGTGCGCTAGCGCCTTGTTGCGTTAAAACGGCGACCGTGGAGGCGCCCGGGCATCGATTTATCGCTCTCGTGCCTACTTGGCACCGACCAGGCTAACAGACCGGGGTGCCGGCACCGGCGGCTCCCTGCTCAGGCGATCTGTTGGTCAGCGACGACCATCCTTGCCCTGAGCTGCAGCACGGCCTTGGTGTGGATCTGGCAGACCCGGCTCTCAGTAACGCCGAGCACCTGACCGATCTCGGCCAAGGTGAGGCCCTCGTAGTAATAGAGGGAGAGGACGATCTTTTCCCTGTCGCCGAGGCGGTTGATGGCGCTGGCCAGGATCTGCTTCATCTCCTCTACCTCATAAGCCGCCATAGGGCCGTCGTGGCGGTCAGGGATCGTGTCGCCGAGCGTCGTTGACTCCCCGCGGTCGCCGCCGGCCAGTACCTCGTCCAGGGCAACGATGCCAACGAAGGAAATCTGGGAGAACTGCCCTTGGAGCTCCGCCTCGGAGATCCCCAGCTCGGCCGCCACCTCCGTATCGCTCGGAGTCCGCAGCAGCTGAGCCTCCAGTTTGGCATAGGCCTTCTCGATGGCCCGTGCTTTGGCACGGACCGAGCGGGGCACCCAGTCAACGCTGCGCAGCTCGTCGATGATCGCCCCCTTGATGCGCGTGATCGCGTACGTCTCGAACTTGACGGCCCGCTGGTTGTCGAACTTTTCGATGGCGTCGATCAGCCCGAAAATCCCATAGCTCACCAGGTCCCCGAGCTCTATCGTGGAAGGCAGCCCGACCGAAACACGACCGGCGACGTACTTGACGAGCGGCGAGTAGCGGACGATCAACTGGTCACGAAGCGCAGGTGAGCCGGTCCGCTTATAATCAGCCCACAGCTCATCCGTCGAAAGTGCCAACTCGTCGGTCTCCATCAAGCCCTCGGGTGTGAGGTGTCGTACACGGAGATCAAGCGCTCCTTGCTGACGTGGGTGTAAACCTGTGTAGTCCTCAGGTTCGCGTGACCAAGAAGCTCCTGCACGACCCTTAGGTCGGCACCTCCGTCCAGCATGTGAGTGGCAAAGCTATGACGCAGCGCATGGGGGTACGTGTGGGTCGGTGACCTCCGGTCTAGCACGCGACGTACGTCACGCGGGGTGAGGCGCTTGCCGCGCATGTTAAGGAAAAGAGGCTCCGCCTCAGCCTCCCCACCCGCCTCGTTCACCAGCACTAGGCGACCCTCGCTGACCCAGCGCCGTAGAGCCCTTACACAAGGCGCCGACATGGGCACTCGCCTCTGCTTGCTCCCCTTGCCCCAGACGCGGACCCACCCACCGTCTAGGTCTACATCTGCCTCTGACAGGCCGCTCAACTCGCTCACCCTGAGCCCGCTGCCATATAAGAGCTCGAGCACGGCGTCGTCGCGCAACTTTACGGCGTCGTCGCGCAACTTTACAGCGCGGCTTCGCCGCCTTCGGACCTCGTCCAGAGCCGTGCCTGGGGAGCCACGAAGGCGCAGGCCGAGCCCGCCGACATGCTCATCTCCGGCCTCCTCATGTCCGGCCTCCTCATGTCCGGCCTCCTCATGTCCGGCCTCCCAATCTGAGGAAAGGCCCCCTTCGCAGGTCGACGGCCCTGGCACTTCCCCCTCGTCGCAGGACCGAGGCCCACCGAGAAGCATGGCCACCTCCCCAAGCGGCAGGACTCGCGGCAAGCGGCCAGGCCCAGCGCGCACCGACAGCCCCATCGTGGGGTCGGCTTTCACCGCCCCTAACCTGTGGAGCCAGGCAAAGTACCTCCGCAGGGAAGCGGCCGACTGCGCGATCGTCTGGCGGGCGTAGCCGCGCGTGGACATGTAAGCGAGGTATCGCCGCAACACGACCCGGTCGACGTTCTCCGGGCCAGCGAGCCCATAACGGGTCGCCCACGACACGAAAGCAGTCATGGCGTTCATGTAGGCAGCCCGGGTAGTACCTGCAAGCTCCGTGAGTGACTTTTGCCACTGGTCAACCCTCCAGCTCGAATCACTTGACGCAACCGAGCCACTTAGAGCGTCCCCACTAAAGCTCACGGTGGTAGAGGCTACAGCCTCTAAGGCCCCTCAGGAAATGCCCAAGGCCCCTCCCCTAGAGACTATGGGCCCAAACTGGGCAAACCTTCCCCTCTAAAAGGCTATCGCGAGCACCGCGCCTCGCAGCATTGGCCTAGCTAGTCGCCTACCCGAGCACCTGCTCCTCAACATTCACTGAGCCAGGAAGACCTGGCCTAATGTCAATAGGCTGCCCGAGCCAAGGCGACTCCGCAGGCCGAAGCGGCCTGGCACCTGCTGGACCGCTAACTTGCCAGCGTGCCTGCGTCCTCAGCCGCCCCCTCGCGTAAGGCGGCCCGCGTGGTACTCCTCGCCCCCGGACACCGCGTACTCCTGCTCTCTGGCCGCGACCCCTCAGGCAACGGAATCGGGCCCTTTTGGCTGGTCCCTGGCGGCGGAGTCAAACAGGGGGAAACCCTGGAGGAGGCAGCGCGTCGCGAAGTGTACGAGGAGGTCGGCGCAAAACTGGGAGAGCTCGGGCCCCCTGTTTGGCGACGTCACACGTCGTTTGTCTTCTACGGACGGTTCTACAACCAAAGGGAGGTCTTTTTTGTGACCCATTGTCGTCAGTTCACCCCGGTGCCGAGGGCGCTCACGGAACAGGAGAAGCGCTTTACGACCGGAGCACGCTGGTGGTCACTGGACGAGCTCGACGCGACCAGCGAGACGGTATTCCCGCCCGGGCTTACTGGGCTCGTACGCGCCTGGCTCTCCAATGGCCCGCCCCCGGCCCCTGCCTGGATCGACTGAGCCCGCCGCTGTGTCCTTCCTCTCGTAACAGCTACACCACGCGCTTTACTGCTACCCAGGCTGCTACCCCCAGGCTGCTACCCCAGGCTGGCTGTTAGCCCAGTGCTAGCCCAGGCGGCGCCACCAGCCGTCCTCGCTACTTGCTACTACGCCATCAGCTTCCAATTGCTCGAGCACCACCACCGCTGCCCCAACCGGCAGACCTGACCGCTCGACCAGCTCCTCCAGGCAAAGTGGCCGCCAACCCAAAGCCGCCAGTACTTTTCCGGCGAGTGGCGCAGGCGCGAGTGGGGCAAGCTCCGAGGGAGCGGTGTTCCCCTCATCGCCTGGCCGACCATCTCGGCCAACCGCCATGAGGGCGCCCGCCGACAAACCAAGCGCGTCAAGCACGTCCTGCGCCCCACGCACCGGGGTAGCACCATCCCGGAGCAGTGTATTGGTGCCGGCCGATGCCGGAGAGCGGACGGAACCGGGTACCGCAGCGACCTCGACCCCGGCCCGCAGAGCAGCGTCTACGGTATGCCATGAACCTCCCGTTATGTGTGACTCGACCACGACTACCATCCGAGCCAGCCCAGCGATCACACGGTTGCGCGAAGGGAACCGCCACGACTGTGCAGGGGTACCGGGGGGCGTTTCAGAAATGACGGCCCCAGAACTGACTATCTGCTTCCAAAGCCCGGCGTGCTGGCGAGGGTAGACGACGTCAACACCGCTCGCCGCAACTCCCACGGTGGCCGCTCCTCGTTCACCCGCCTCTTGCAGCCCAGCCAGGGCACCCGCGTGCGCGGAGCCATCGATACCGAGCGCAAGGCCCGACACCACACATACACCAGCCATAGCCAGCTCCTTCGCTAACTGGTACGCAATGCCCGCGCCTTCGGGGGTACACCGCCGGGTACCAACGACGGCCACCACTGGGCAACGCTCGGCCCATGTCAGGTCGCCAGCACAAAAAAGCACGCCAGGTGGCGCCGGCCCGCTGGCCAGTACCCCTGGGTAGCTAGGACCGCCAAGCCAGACCACCCCGATGCCGTGCTCGCTGCAGCGCCGCCAGAGGGCTCCAACGTCCATGAGCTGTGCAGCTCTCAGCCACCGTTCATACGCCGCCGCGTCCCCACCAACTTTCGCCCCAATCCCTTTCGCCCCAATCCCCTTCGGCGGGATGGCCTTCCCTTCAAGGACCATCTCCCAGGCATCCTCAGGCGGGTGCCCCGTGAGCAACGCCGCCAGCCAACCCGGCCCTACCCCAGGTAGAGCCGCTAAGGCAGCCGCATAGGCTGCTGTGGGCAAGCCGGCAGCCACCCCCGTCACGAAACCACCCGAAGGTCGCGTTGTGCCGGAGGTACGAGAGCGCGCTCACTGTCATAATCCAGGATCCCCGTTGCGCGCAGAGCTAAGGAGATGAGCACGTGCTCTTCGCCAAGTGGTACATCGTCGCTGGCGAGATCTGCGACGGTGAGAGCCACCCTCCGCGTGCGGTCGAGGCCACGTGCGGAGAGGCGGCCATCTCGCAGCCGACGCTCGAGGAGACGTCTCGCCCCTGCGCTCAGGGGCGCCAATTCGGCAAGCTTTGCGGACGGAAGCTCGGAGTTCGAGCGCAGTCCGCGCTCGCGCGCTCGTCGCCTCGCCCTGTCGACTCGCTCTGCTACCACGAAGGTCGGCTCACCCACGCCCAGAGCGGGACTGGACCCCACCTCGGCAGTCCCCAGCAGCTCTTGGACTTCGGGCCGTGTGACCCTCACACGCAAGTCAAAGCGGTCGAGCAGAGGCCCCGAGATGCGGCTCACATACCTGGCGCGCGCTGCCGGCGGGCAGCGACAAGACCCGGGAGAACCGTCCGCTCCACAACGGCACGCGTTCATCGCTGCTACCAAAATGAAACGAGCCGGGAAGGCTGCCGTCGCGCTGGCTCGGCAAACCACGACGCGCCCCTCTTCTAGTGGCTGGCGTAGGTTGTCCAGCACCGCTCCGGGGAACTCCGCAAGCTCG
>JAMDDF010000093.1:0-2466 GCA_023489205.1 Actinomycetota bacterium
CCACCTGGCGGGGTTCTTCTGGGGCGACTGTTCGCTCTCCAACACGCTGTTCCGTTTGGACGCCGGCGCCTTCCAGGCCATCTTCGTGGACGCCGAGACGACCGAGCTGCACTCCCCGCTCAGCAACGGCCAGCGTGAGTACGACGTCGAGCTCGCCTTCGAGCGGGTCGGTGGAGAGCTGCTTGACCTTCAGGCAGCCGGCCTTCTCCCGCCCGACGTGGAGCCCTTGGAGCTGGCCGAGGAAATCCCGACGCGCTACGACCGGCTGTGGTCGACGCTATCGGAGGACGTAGTGATCCGCCCCGAGGAGCAGCGCTACAAGATAGCCGAGCGCATGCGCAAACTTAACGACCTCGGCTTCGACGCCGACGAAGTGGAGCTCGTGAGCGCCGACGGCGGCTACCGCCTGCACATCCGCACCCGCGTCGCCGAGCCAGGCCACGACCGCGTCACATTGCGCACCCTCACTGGCCTCGATGTCCAGGAAAACCAGGCCCGCCGGCTACTAAACGACATCGCCAGCTTCCGCGGCCACCTGGAGAAGCAAACCGGCAAGCGCATCCCGATGATGGTGGCAGCAAGCCGCTGGCTGCACGAGGTCTATGACAAGGTCATGCGGCTCATGCCACCCGAACTAGCGACCAGGCTCCCGCCCGCGGAAGTCTTCCACGAGGTGCTTGAGCACAGGTGGTTCCTCTCCGAGCAGGCAGGGCGCGACATCGGCACGACTGCGGCCGCCCGCGACTACTTCGAACACGTGCTCCCCTCTGTCCCCGAGCAGCTCCTAACTGTGCCAGCGCAAGCCCCCGCGCCTCGCTTCGGCGAAGACACGGGGGCTTGGCTGATCAACCTCGGCGAGAGCACTGGCGAGGTGCCACAGGTCGGGGCTACCAAGCGGACTGGCGAGGTGCCACGGGTGGCCGCGCGACCCCGCGGCCAACAAGAGCGCTCGCAAACTTAGAGGCGTCAAGCCTCAACCCAACCGTTTGAGTTGCTACGAGCAGTGGAGGACTCGTCAACGGCCTGGTTGGTGGAGGACATAGAGCGCAACCGCTTGCGTTGAGCGCGCCCGTGGGCTAACATCTGTCACGTTGGCCGGGGGCCGGCATGGATCTGGGGGATGGAAAAGGCAACCATAAAGGACGTGGCCGGCTTGGCCGGCGTCTCGCCGTCCAGCGTGTCGAGGTCTCTTCGGGGCATGGGCGGGGTTTCTGCCGCCACGACCGAGCGCATCCGGGCCGCAGCGGAGCGGCTCGGCTATTCGGTATCGCCTGCCGCGTACCGCCTTGCCACCGGCCGCACCGGCACAGTCGCAGTAGTCATGCCGTACCTGACCAGGTGGTTTTTTGGCCAGCTGCTCGGGGGGGCCGAGGCCGTGATACGCGAGGCAGGGCTCGACCTGCTGCTCTACCACGTAGGCGACACCGAGATGCGCCAGCGGTACTTCTCCTCGGGCATCTTGCGCAAGCGTGTCGACGGGGTGCTGCTCGCCACGCTTGCGCTCACAGAGCCCGAGGTCCACGCCCTGCGCTCCCTCGACGTGCCCGTGTGCATGGTGGGGACCGAAGTCGAGGGGTTCTCTAGTGTCTGCATAGACGACGTGTCCAGCGCTCGCACAGCCGTGCAGCACCTCATTAACCTCGGCCACGAGCGGGTCGCCATCATTGCGGGCGACCCCCACGAGCCGCTCCGCTTCACCGTCCCGCCCCAGCGACGCGCCGGCTACTTAGCTGCCCTCAAGGCCGCAGGGCTACCGACGGGGCCCGAGCTCGAAGCGCAAGGGACCTTCACCGTCGAAGGCGGTGAAAAGGCCACCGTCGAGCTCCTAGGGCGCGACCCCTTGCCGACGGCAATATTTGCCGAGTCGGACGAGATGGCCTTCGGGGCGCTCCGGGCCCTTGACAGGGTCGGGCTGCGGGTACCCGAAGACGTGTCAGTGGTGGGCTTTGACGACCACCCGATGGCTTCTTACTTCGGCCTCACGACCATCGCCCAAGATGTCGAGGGGCAGGGTCGCGTGATCGCCGAGCACCTCGTGCGCTCGGCGCAAGCCAAGACCACTAAGCCGGCGCGCTTGCGCGCACCGACCCGGCTCGTGGTGCGCTCCACTACGAGCGTGCCAGCCCGCAAAAAGCCACCCAGCACCTTTGCGCTAAGCCTGGGTGCCACTTCCCGGTCCGAAGGTGCCGCCAGCCGCCGCCCAACCCCACCTGAGCGCGCCAACGGCCATGACCCCCTAACAGCGCCGCCAACGTCCCACCAAAGTGGGCACAAGCGGATCGCAACAATAAAGAAAAGGAAAGGAGAAACACAGCTATGAAGCGCACCAACCACGAGGGCCGCGCAACGACACCGAGGTCGCGGCGCCTGAGGACAGGCAGCGCCGTCGGCGCCTTGGCTTCGGCCCTCATGGTGGCCGGCGTCGTCGGGGCACCCAACGCCTTCGCCAGCACCCGTCACGCACCC
>JAMDDF010000093.1:2477-7719 GCA_023489205.1 Actinomycetota bacterium
AGACCGATCTCTAGCAGCGGGCCGGACCTGCGCCTAACGGAGATCAACGCCTTCGAGAAGGCCAACCCGGGCATCCACGTGAAGCTTGAGACCGCGCCTACCAACACCGACACCAACCGCGCCGACCTCGTGACGACCATCTCGGGTGGTGCCAAGACACCCGACGTGTTTATGGGCGACGTCATTTGGCCCGGCCAGTTCGGGGCTCACGGCTTGGCGCTCGACCTGTCCAAGTACGAGCCAAAGAGCTTCTTCAACCGCTTTGCGGCTGGCCTCGTCGCCGGCGCGTCCTACAAGGGCCAGGTCTACGGGGCCCCGTTCTTCCAGGACCAGGGCTTCTTGTACTATAGGAAGGACCTTTTGGCTGCCGACCACATGTCGGTGCCCAAGACCTGGGAGCAGCTCGAGTCCGACGCGGTGACCCTCGTAAAGCAGCACAAGGTGAAGTACGGCTTCGTGTGGGAGGGCGCTTCCTACGAAGGTGGCACCTGCGACTTCATGGAGTACTACGCGGACACCGGCGGTCAGGTCCTCAACGCGACCGACACCAAGTCCGTGCTGAACGTCGCCGACGTCACCAAGGCGCTCAGCTTCGTGCGCAGCCTCGTCACCTCGGGTGCTTCGCCCTCCGCTGTCGACACCTTCGAGGAGCCCCAAGCCATGGCGGCGTTCCAAAACGGTGAGGCCGCCTTCTTGCGCAACTGGGACTATGCCTGGGGTGTCGCCAACACCAAGGGTATGAAGTCGGCCGGCAAAGTCGGGGTGGCACCCCTGCCCACCTTCGCAGGCCGGCCTTACCCTGGTTACTCGACCATCGGTGGCTGGAACCTCTATATCAACCCTCACTCTCAGTACATAAGTGCTGACCTCAAGTTCATCAACTTCATAACCGGTGTGCAGGGCCAGACCATTGAGGCTCACCCGCCGTTCTCGGAGATCCCGACCAACGCGGCAGTGCGAGCTAACCCGAAGATCAAAGCATTGAACCCGCCCTTCGCCGTGTTGTCGCGCACCAAGCTCATCGCGAGGCCGGCACAGAGCCCCAACTACCCCAAGGTCTCTCAGGCCATCTTCAGCAACTTCAACTCTGCCATCGCCGGCTCGAAAAGCCCTAAAGCGGCCGCGAACGCGATGGCAAGCGGGGTTGCTTCTGCCGTGAGCAGCTCTTCAGGGCTCTAAACAAGCCAAGGCGCTGCAAAGCTAACTGGCCAAGACGTGCTGGTAGCCCTCGGGGCTACCAGCACGTCGCCACGATAAACCCCCCCGAGGAAGGAACCCATATTGGCATCTACCGAGTTGGCACCTGACCAGGTGGTTGCCCCTCCCAGGCGCCCTACGCAACCCAAAAAACGCCCTGACATGATCCAGCGCCGGTACGCGCGCATCGGCTGGGGTTTCGCTACGCCCGCTTTGGCGATAATAGGCATCGTCACGATCGCCCCCATTGTCTTTGCCGTGTTCATGTCTGTCGAGCACGTCAATGTCACGGCGAGCGGCTTCAGCTTCAACGGGGCAACGCTTTCCAACTACCACCTAATGGTGACGTCGGGCCTTTGGCAGCATGCCTTGTGGTGGACAGTCGTCTACACGGTCGTAACGGTCGTGGTCGAGCTAATAATAGGCACGGCCTTCGCTTTGGTGCTCGAGCGCCTCACCGCAGGGCGGGGCCTCATGATGGCGCTTTTGCTCATCCCCTGGTCGCTTATAACGGTGATCTCGGCGGAGCTTTGGAGCTACATCTACAACGCCAGCTACGGGGTCTTGAGCGGGATATGGCACAACGCCCTTGGTACACCGTTCTCGGCGACCCTCGCCCTAATGGTGGCTGACATTTGGAAGACCACACCGTTTGTGACCATCATCGTGCTTGCCGGGCTCGTGATGATCCCGAGCGAGCTGTTCGAAGCGGCCGAAGTAGACGGCGCTTCTCAGTGGAAGGCTTTCTGGCGCGTCACCTTGCCGCTGCTGCGCCCGACGATAGGCCTAGCAGTGCTGTTCCGCGCCCTACAGGCCTTCGGGCTTTTCGACCTGCCTTACGTGCTCACTAGCGGCGGCCCGGGCACCTCCACCCAATCGCTCGCCATACTTGCTTACAACACGATGTTCACAGACATCAACTTCGGCCCTGGTGCCGCGGTCGCCGTGAGCGCGGCAGTACTGGTCGTCATAATGTGCTTGGTCTTCCTGCGCGCCTTCAGGCAGCAGGTCGGCAAAGAGGAGGTGCCCGCCTAATGAGCATGCGCGTTTACCACGGCTGGCGTCGCTTCGTCAATTTCCCGAGCGTTGGCGCGGTCGTGATCGCCCTTTTCGTGCTCCTACCCCTTTATTGGATGTTGGCGTCGTCTTTCAAGACACTGAGCAACGTGAGCGCGAGCCCGCCCCAGTACTTCCCGGTCCCGGTCACCACCTCTAGCTACACAGCGGCCTTCAACGACGGCTTCGCGACTTTTATCTTGAACTCCTTCGTGGTCGCAGCGTGCACCACCGTGCTCGTGCTCTTCTTCGGTACCCTGGCAGGCTACGCCCTCGGCCGGCTGCCCATACGGGGCAAGTACCCGATCATGGTCTCCCTGCTCATGATCTCGGTCTTCCCCGAGATAGCGGTCGTACCCGCCCTGTACGTCGTGCTGCGCACGATGGGGTGGCTCAACACCTACCAGGCTCTGATACTCCCTTACACGGCGTTCAACCTGCCGTTTGCGATCTGGATCCTGCGCAACTACTTCCTCGGCATCTCCCGGTCGATGGAAGAAAGTGCCCGCATTGACGGCGCCGGCTCGCTTAGGACCCTGGTGCAGATCATCGTGCCTCAGGTACGGCCGGGGATCTTCACTGCGGGGGTCTTCACTTTCACCGCGTGCTGGACCGAGTTCTTGATGGCGCTGTCGTTCGACTTCGGCAAAAAGACGATCCCAGTAGGTATCGCTTCTTTCGGCGCCCAGTTCACGGTCCCCTACGGGGCGTACTTTGCCGCCAGTGTACTGTCCGTGATACCGATCGCCGCGCTGGTACTGGTCTTCCGCAAAGCCGTCGTATCAGGGCTCACCGCCGGCGCAGTGAAAGGGTAGCCGGTGCCCCCTAGGAGCCACCATGGGCAATAGCGTGGCAACATGGCCACCAAGCTGACAGAGATCGCTCGCCAGGCAGGGGTGTCTGTCTCGGTGGTGTCGCGCGTGCTAAACGGGGACCCGACGGTGCGCGCTCGGGAGGAAACCCGCCAACGTGTGTTGCAGGTGGCCAAGGAGCTCAACTACACGGCCAACTACGCCGGCAGGGCCCTCCGGCTCGCCCGCTCCAAGGCGCTCGCCCTCATTACCCCCAACGTGAGCAGCCCGCTGTTCGCGGACCTCCTGGCCGGTGCGACCCAAGCAGCCGAGGCGGCCGACTACACGGTGCTCATCGGCCTCGCCGAGACGATCGCTGCGGGCAGCGACACGCTACGGCGCCTCGTGGGAGAGGGCCGCGTCGACGGGTTCGTGCTGCAACGCCACGACGACCTCTCCGACCAGGCCCTAGAGGGCCTGGTGGCCAACGACGCCCGCTTCGTCCTCGTCACGTCGCGCACACCCGGCCGGCGCGGCTCGGTCATCTTGGACGACGTCGCTGGCGCCAAGCTTGCCACCGAGCACTTGATCTCCCTCGGCCACAAGCGCATCGCTCTCATCGGGGGCGTGCCCCACAGTGACATCGCCCGCCGGCGCGAGCACGGCTACGCCCTTGCCCTGCACGAAGCCGGTCTCCGCCGGCGCGAAAGCCTCGTTTGCCGGCTCGGCTACACGCCCGAGGCTGCCGAGGCAGCGATTGAGCACTTGGTGAAGGCTGGTCCCCCGCCGACCGGGGTCTTTGTGGCCAACGTCAACGGGGCGATCGGGGCCCTTACGGCGCTGCGCCGCCTCGGGGTCGACGTGCCGTCCGACATCTCGGTCGTCGCCTACCACGACGAGTGGGTGGCCGAGCACACCTGGCCGGCGCTCACCACCGTCAAGATGCCGTACTACGAGGTGGGCGCCCAAGCGGTGCGCTCGCTCATCGACCAACTGAGCGGGAAACCGGCGCAGGACATAGTGGTGCGCGAACCTGCTCCCCAATTAGTCCTGCGCTGTTCCACCGCAGCGCCACAGGCCTACCAGGCGTAGTCCTCGGGCGAGGGCTTGTGGCCAGGGAAAATCTCGTTCAACCGGGCCAGGGACTTGTCATCGAGCTCGAGATCCACCGCCGCCAGCGCGCTGTCGAAGTGCTCTAGGGTCCGCGGCCCAATGATGGGCGCAGCCACCGCGGGCCGGGTCAACAACCACGCCAGAGCGACGGTCGCCGGCTCGGCACCGAGCTCATCGCAAAAGTCCTCGTAGCTTTCTACCTGGGCACGCCTGGCTTCGAGGTACTCCTTAGACCTTCCCTCCAGGCGACGCCGGCCCTCGCGGGCTTTCTTGGCCACGCCCCCGAGCAGGCCCCCCTGCAAGGGCGACCAAGGGATCACGCCCAGCCCATAGAACTCGGCTGCTGGCAGCACCTCGCGCTCAACGTCACGCACGAAGAGGTTGTAGAGCGACTGCTCGCTCACGAGGCCGAGGAAATTATGCCTCTTAGCGGCTTCTTGAGCCTGGGCGATGTGCCAACCGCCGAAGTTCGACGAGCCTGCGTAGAGGATCTTGCCTTGGTAGCGCAGTACTTCCATCGCCTCCCAGATCTCGTCCCAGGGCGTCTCGCGGTCGACGTGGTGCATCTGGTAAACGTCGATGTAGTCCGTCTGGAGGCGACGGAGCGAAGCCTCGCAGGCCCTCTTTATGTTGAGCGCCGAAAGGCGGCCGTCGTTAGGCCAATCGGTCATGTTGCCGTAGACCTTGGTCGCCAAAACTGTCCGGTCGCGCCGACCGCCGCCCTTGGCGAACCAGCGCCCCACTATCTCTTCGGTCCACCCGGCGTGTGACTCGTCCTTATTGGCCGCTTGGCCGGGTGGGCTCTGGCGCCTCCCGTAGACGTTGGCCGTGTCAAAGAAGTTGACACCGACCTCGTGAGCGCGCTCCATGATCGCGAACGAAGTCGGCTCATCGGTGAGGGGGCCAAAGTTCATGGTCCCGAGGCAAAGGCGGCTCACTGACAGGCCACTCCGGCCTAGGTGGGTGTATTTCATGGCCCTAAAACTATCGCCCCAAGCCCAGATAACGGCTTGATGAGCGTATTTACCAGGTAGGGCGAAGAAAATTGAGTGCGCTCGCCGGCGGCCTTGCCCGGCGCCGGGAGC
>JAMDDF010000039.1 GCA_023489205.1 Actinomycetota bacterium
GGACTCGTTGCGCGGCCGTGTCGCGAGCATCCAGCTCCCGAGCGACCGAGCGCCCAAGCTGGCCACGCTGGCACCGGGGACCTACCCCGCATGGGCCGCCACCGCCACATATACACCTGGCGACGAGGTGCTCTACGACGGCCTGCCCTACACGGCCAAATGGCAAAACGAGGGTTCCTCGCCCGGTGCGGCCGCCACCAACCCCTACGCCAGCCCCTGGCAGCCGGACTACAAGATCCCCGGAGAGCCGCCAGCCTGACCAGCCCGCTCAACTAGCGCGCCGGCCCACCCACCAGAGCCCGACCAGGCTGGCGAGGCTCGCCGCCCACAGCTCGGGGTACCAGGCGAAGCCCTCGTAGCGGAACGCCACATCGTGCACACCCTTTGGCACCCGCACCCCGACGAGTGCCGGCGCCAGCATCTCGACCGGCCTCGGCCGGCCGTCGACCCAGGCGTGCCAACCAGGTACGTATGAAGCCGAGAGGAGGAGCGACCCGGCTCGTGTCATCCGAACCTCGGCCGTGGCCCTCCCACGCGCCAAGTCGGCGTGCAGGCTCAGTACTTTGCCCGGTGGCCCCACCGGCACCGGCGTGTGCCCGGCTGGCACTTGCGCTCTGCCGGCACCGGGCTCCGGCGTGGTACCGCCACCACCAGACCGGCCCGACCCGCGCCAACCAACAGAAGCGTCCCGGCCCGGTAGGAGGGATTCCAGCAGGCCGAGCGACTTCGCGCCAACGTTGGCGCGGTCGGCCACGATCCTCCCCTCGACCGAGACCGGCTCGACGTAGTGCACCGACGGTACTTCCCAGAGGGAATAGACGTCGCGTGCCATGACGAAGTTGGCCTTCACGGGCGGGCCTTCGCCCGTGGGGAGGATCAGGTACCTGACCCCGAACAGAGCGTAATCAGCGGGGACCGTTTCGGCGAACTCCGCTTCGGGAACGAGCATCAGCGAAAGCGAGGGGACCACGTAGGCCATCTCGTCGACGTTTTCTTGGAGGAGGTACTTGTACACCGGGACGACGCCGACCATGAAGTCATTGCCCCAGTTGCTTGAGAGGCCGGCATAGACACGCCCACCGCCGTGGCGCCTGACATAGGCGAGCAGGGGAGCGAGGTCGCCTCCTGAGGTGGCGTCGGCCTCTCGCTGCGAGCTGATCGCCGCCGCGTCCTGCTGGTCGTAGCGGTAGAGCTGGCGGGCCGCGGGGTAGAGCCAAGCGGCGAAGCATAAGGACGCAGCCCCGGCGACCAGGGCGCTGACGAGCCCGCCGCGACCATGTGCCAAACGGCGCTCCGAGAGGGGCCCTAGGCCCTCCAGCCAGTGCCACGCCCACGTGACCGCGGTCCCAGCCAAGTAGAGCCCTGCGAGCTGGGTGCCCATCGTGAAGCGCCGGAAATAGAGGCTGCCGTGAGCAGGTACAAGGTCCGCAAAGGGCCCGAAGGTAGTCGAGCCGAAGCTAAGGACAAACGACGCCGCGAACAGCGCCAGCAGGCTGCGCTCGAGGGGGCCCCTGCGCCAGCGCCAGAGAGCGAGGAGCGCGCCTGCCCCTACGAGCACGCTGATGACGGGGACCGTCCGGCGAGCGTCGAAAATCTGGCCTGTGAAGAGCCACTGCAGTTCCTTGCGGGCCCCATACCCGCGGGCGTACACGGTAGGGGCCAGGAACTCGTCGATCGCGGACCATTTGGAACCGAGCATGAGCGGGACCACGACCCAACTGGCTGAGGCGAGGGAGCCAGCCAAGAGGGCGGCTCCGGACAAGAGCCGGCGGAGCAGCCGGCCCGGGCCAGTGAGCGCCATGACCATTACCCCAAGGAGCGCGAGGTAGCCGCATTCGTAATGGAAAGCAATGGTCAGTCCGCTGAGGCCCGCTCCCAACCACAAGTAGCGAGGTTCCCGGAACGCCCTCCATGATGTCGCCCACGCGAACACGAGCGTCCAGCTGCCAAACAGCTGGGTCCAAACCTCGGCGCCGCCCGTATATGAGTACGCGTTTTGCTCGAAGCCGATCCCCGTAAAGCTCACCACGAACTGCGCCAGCACTGCCGCCGCTGCGCTCGTCCCGCGCGAGAGGCCCATCACCCTGCCCCCCCCATAGACGGCGAAGGGCCAAAGCGCTACCAGCAGGTAGAGGGACCACCGGTAGGCGGCCCCGGCGCCTACCACGGTGCCGGCGAGGCCGGTCACGACCGAGGCGAGGCTCTGGTACTCGCTGAACTGCGGGGAGCCGAGGCCCGTGAAGGGGAACCACGACGTGAAGGGCAGGTGCCCGGCCTTGAAGGCGGCCGTTGCCGCTCGCGTCATCTCCTGGTGCACTGCCCCGTCGTAGAGGTACGCGACGCGCAGGCGCTCAGCCCTCCAGGTCCACAGCTGCCAGACCGCCGCGGCGCCGACCGCCCAGAGCTGTGGGCTCCGAGGGCTTGGCCAGCGGCGTACGGGCATGGCCCGCGACTTTACGCGGGGACCAGGGCGCCGACCACTCGCGCCGGCGCTGGCTCGCTAGTCCGCCGGCGCCAGGGAGGGTTGAGCGCCGGCCATTGGCTCGGGCGCTAAGGCCCCTTGGCGAGCGGCGACGGCGCTGTTGAGGCCCGGCACCCTCTTCGTGAGCACCAGGCAGATAACGACGAAGAGGGCACCTGGCGCGGCGAGGACGAGCCCAGCAGATGTGAGCCCCACAAGCGCGCCCCAGCCGATGCTGGCGAGGCCCATCGCGCCCGTCGTGCTCGAGAGCTGGATGCTCGCGACACGGCCGCGCAACGAGTCCACGGCGCAACTCTGCACAACGGCATAGATCATCGCCATGAACACCGACTGGCCTATGCCTGCCACGCCTTCCATGGCCACGGCCAACCACTCGACGTGCGTAAAGCCCACGACCATCAAAGGGGCGCCTGACAGGACGCCAGTGACCCACAACGTGGCACCCGTCTGCGCTCCGCCCCCAAGGCCCATCATTATTAGCGGCCCAAGGATCGACCCGGCGCCGAACGCCGTGAGCAACAACCCATACGCACCGGCGGCACCGCCAAAATTGACGCTCGCGATGGTGGGGAGGATCCCGAACGTCGCCATGGTCAGGCTGCAATGGCATGTCACCCAAACGAACAGCAAGCCAAGCGGAGAGGTGGAGCGCAGGTAGGAGAAACCCTTCTTCACCTCGTGCAGGATCTTCGTCGCCCGCGTGCGTGGCGTGGGCCGTACGCGGCTACGAACGCCGATCAGCAGCGGGACACCCGTGGCGTAGAAGGCGGCGCAGGTGATAAAAGTCCACCCAGGCCCGAGCGTCGTAAGCACAGCCGTGCCGATCGCGGGACCGACGAGTTCCGAGCCCTGCTGCGCTATCCGAGTCGAAAGTGCGGCGCTCACGAGCTGGTCGCGCCGGACGATATTCGGCACGAGGGCCTGCCATGCCGGGCCTTGGATGCTGTTCGCCACACCGACCAGCCCGGCTGCGCCGAGCGTCGTCTCGAGGGACGCCACGTGAGCGAAGACGCAGACTCCAGCGCCGACCGCAGCCAGGGCGGCAATGCCCTGGCCCGTGGCGGCCTGCTTGGCACGGTTGACGCGGTCTGCCAGGCTCCCCGAAGCGAGCCCCAACACCATTGTCGGCACGAGAATGAGGAAACTGACCATGCTCGGCCAGAGAGCCGAGTGATGCCCTTGGCGGAAGGCCTCCCAACCGGCGACCAAGATCACAGCGAACCGGCCTGAGTTGCCCGAGAGCGCGGCGACCCAGACCGAGCGGAACGCCCTGACCGAAAACGGTGCCAAAGCCGACCGGAGCGTCTCCTTCGCCATAAACTGCCTCGACATTATATTCACGCCCGCGGGACGCGGCCCGTCATCGCCTGTTCCTTTTCGATTGTGTTAACTCTCTCCTAGAGCGTTGACTTCCTCCACGCCGTGTAGTAGATGTTGATTCTATGTTGAATGGGTGCTGCGGGCATCTGTGAAGGTCTTCACGTAGACCAATGACCTACGAGACCAATAACGGAGAGGAGAGGGCAGACACATGTCGCAATCGACGGGGTCCGCGGTGAAGAACCGTCGGTCGGTTGGCCGAGCGCGGGCTTCGGGGTGCAGAGCCGGCTTCAGTATGCTAGCAATAGCATCGATCGTTACGATGCCGGGGGTTTCCCCAGCATCAGCCGCGCCGGCCCACCAGGCCTCGCAGGCCTCGGGACCGCGCTACAACACCAGGGCCAACCCAGCCACAAATACCGAGGTGCCCGGGTGCCCGTCGAAGGGCGGGACCCTTAACGTCGACCTCGACGAGGACGTTCTCGCAGACTTGGACCCGAGCTACGAACCGGCCGCCGTCGCCTACCGGGTGGACAGAGGAGTCTTCGACTCGCTTGTGTACGAGGACTCCGCGGGCAAGTACTCTCCCTGGTTGGCCAGCAGTTGGACGGTTTCGCCAAACAAAGAGCATTACACCTTTGTCATCCGCAAGGGTGCAACGTTCTCAGACGGCACCCCGGTCAACGCGGCGGCCGTGAAGTTCACCTTCGACCGGATCGAAAACCCCAACGAAGGGTCGCTTTTCGCGATCAGCCTCCTTGGGCCCTACCAAGGTTCGGTACTTCTACCGGGCGGAAAGGTAGAGGTCAATTTCACCAGGCCCTATCCCGATTTCTTGGAAGCAGCGAGCCAAGCGTTCCTCGGGATCGTGTCGCCGACCGCCGTCAACAAGGCGGTAGCGGCCGCGCACGGTAACCAACGAGTGGGCTACGCCAACTTCGGCCTGAAGCCCGTGGGTAGCGGCCCATTCGAGATCACCTCCAACGTGGTCAACCAGCAAATCGTCGAAGTCGCCCGGCCCGCCTACAACTGGGGCCCTGCCGGCCTAACCCACAAGGGCCCGGCGTGCCTCGGCAAGATCGTGTTCGCCGAGGTACCTGAGCTGAGCACGCGGGTTGGCCAACTGATGTCCGGCCAGGTTGGGGCGGCCGAGACCATCCTGCCGCCTGACTACCAGGAGGTCCAGAGCAACCCGTCGCTCAACCTTTACGTAGTCCCTGGGGCCGGCGCCGGCTACCAGATGCTCATCAACACCCAGGAGGCGCCGTGGAACAGCGTGGCCATGCGCAAGGCGTTTCGAGAAGCAATCGACCTCCCTGCCATCTTGCAGGCCGTCTATCAGGGAGAATACATCCAAGCCTGGGGTCCCATCATGCCGCACACGGCCTATTACGACCCAGGCGTGGAAAACAGCTGGAAATACGACGCCAAGGCTGCAGACGCGACCTTCAAGTCCCTTGGGTGGAAGGTCGGCAGGGGCGGTTACCGTTACAAGGACGGGAAAGAGCTGACCATGACCTTCGCTGGTCTTTCGCCCGACCGGGAGCTGCGCCAAGAGGTGAGTGACTACGTGCAGTCCTACGAGAAAAAGGTCGGCGTGAATTTCTCGATCACCAACTACAGTGTCGACACTGCCTTGAGCGTGCTCGAGAAGGGCGACTACGGCTCGACCGCCACCTCGTTCATAACGGCCTCTCCCTCGATAATGTACGACTTCTTCAACTCCGCTGAGATCCCGCATGGGCCCGTGTTCGGTCAGAACCTGGCCCGTCTAGACGTGCCTCAGATCAACACCTGGACGGCAGAGGCCAACCAAGCGACAACTGCTGCACTGGAAAGGGCGCTCTGGGACAAGGTGCAGACCTACGTAGTCGCCAACGCTGTGACAATCCCCGTCACTATCGAGCCTTACATACTCGGCCTGCGCAACAACGTCCACGGGCTCGTATTCGACCGGCGCGATTACCCGATGTGGTATGGCGTCTGGCTGGGCAAGTAAAGGACGGCTCCCACGCTCCACGTACTAGGTCGCCGCCTGGTAGTCAGCATCCCAGTGCTAGTCGGTGTGACCGCGCTGATCTTCTTTGTACTGCGTGCCCTGCCGGGTAACCCTGTGGTCCTCCTGACCCAAGGAGACCCCGGCATCACGCAGGCGCAAATACGCCATATTGAGGACAACTACGGGCTCAACAAGCCACTCCTCGTGCAGTATGGGACCTTCATTTGGCATGCGCTCCAAGGCAACTTCGGCGTCTCGTACCTGACGAAGGAGCCCGTCATGTCCTCGATCGGCGCCCAAGCGGGTGCCACAGTAGAACTGACCGCGGCGGCCGTAGTGCTCACTGGGGTCATAGGCATCGGAGGCGGGTTGCTGGCCGCTATGTTCCGTGACACCTGGGTAGACTCGTCGCTCCGTGTGCTAAGTCTTTTCGGAAGCGCCATGCCACTGTTTTGGACAGGCGTCCTCCTGATCCTCGTGTTCTCCTTCACATGGAGGCTGTTCCCGTCGAGCGGGAGCGGAACGTTTTCGGAGCTCGTCCTGCCGGCCTTCTCCCTGGCCCTCGCGGGCTCAGGTCTGCTCGTTCGCTTAGTCAGGAACTCGATGCTCGACGTCATGGGCCAGGAGTTCGTGACCGCCCTCAGGGCAAAGGGTCTTCCCGAGTACCAGGTCCTCGTCCGCCATGTGCTGCGCAATGCGCTCGTGCCCGCAGTGACGGTGCTCGGCGTGCAGATAGGAGCGCTGCTGGCGGGGGCGGTTGTAACCGAGACGGTGTTCACTCGCCAAGGGCTCGGGAGCATGCTCGTCCAGGCGGTACAAAACAAGGACTACCCGACCGTCCAAGCCCTCGTGCTCATAATTGCGACGGTTTACGTCATAGTGAACATTTTGGTCGACATCTCCTATGCGTACCTCGACCCACGAGTGCGCACGACACTGACGAAATGAGGGACTGACGATATGGGTGCGCGCCTATGAGCCTCGGGCAAACGAGTATCGCTTATCCAAACCGGGAGGACGGGGCCCTCGCCAGCGAGGCGGTCTCGCCCCTCGGGGGGGACCTAAACGAGCGATCGAGTCCTTGGTGGTTTCGTCGGAGAGCCCTGCGACGCCAGATCTTCCACCCAAATAACTTTATCCTCGGCCTGTCTTGCGCCGTGCTCGCCATCGTCTTTCTCTGGGCTGCAGTGCCCTCGCTTTTCAGCCCGGACACTGCCGTCGGCGCGTACCCGACCCAGGTCCTGCAGCCACCCCTCGGGAAGTTCTTCCTAGGTACCGACCAATATGGCCGGAGTATCTATGCGGAGCTCGTCTACGGGGCGCGCTCCGCTGTCTTGATCGGGGTATTGGCGACGGCCGGTTCGGCCATCGTGGGTTCGTTGATGGGGATCGCTGCCGGTTACATCGGCGGGGCGACCGACATGGTGATAATGCGGGTCGTCGACGTCCTGCTCGCGCTCCCCGGCCTCTTTCTCCCCCTCCGTTTCGTGGCCGCCCTCCCACCGAACTTGATGAACTTGATAATAGCGGTCGGCGTACAGGGCATACCCGCCTACGCCAGGGTGCTGCGCGCTCAGGCCCTTCAAGTCCGGGGCCGGCTTTACGTGGACGCGGCCACTGTCCTCGGCGTGGCGCGATGGAAAATCCTCGCGCGCCACATCGTGCCGAACTGCTTGGCGCCCGTCCTTGTGCTGGCGGCGATCGGCTTCGGATTCGCCATAATCATTGGGGCGACGCTCGCCTTCCTCGGCCTCGGCCCGACCACTCCGCCGCTCAATTGGGGCGCCTTGATAGCAAGCGGGCAAGGTTACGTCAACCAGGACTGGTGGATCACGACGTTCCCTGGCCTCATGA
>JAMDDF010000065.1 GCA_023489205.1 Actinomycetota bacterium
GCGGCCGCTTGGGTACAGGGCTTTTAGAACTATTTTCCGACTTTGTGAGCGAGCTGCGCCTGGCAGGCGTCCCGCTTAGCACCACCGAAGTCCTAGACGCGACCGAAGCACTTCGCCACCTACCCCTAGATGACCGCGAGGTCCTGAAATCTGGGCTCGGCGGCGCGCTCATCAAACAGAGAAGTTACTGGCCGGCCTACGACACCCTCTTCGAGCTCTATTTCTCACTTCAGGTGGGTGCTGCAAAAGGCCCGTTCGACCGAGGCATCCTTGGTCCCCCGGCTAGCTTGCGTGACGCCACAGTGCAACTGAGCCCCTCGGAGCTCACCCAACAGCTCTACCAAGCGCTACTGGGAGGCGACATGGAGGCCTTGGCTGTGCTGGCGCGCCAGGCAGTCGCGCGCTTGGGCGGCTTGGAGCCAGGCCGCGCCCTGAGCTCCAGCTACTACGCCTTGCGCACGCTGGCGCGGCTGGACCTGGACAAGCTGTCGGGGCGTTTGGCCGGCTCTGCAGAGGGTGTCGCCGGCTTGGAGGGCACCCTGCTCGCTCAGGACTACCGCCGTCGCCTGGAGCAGTTCAGAGCGGAAGTCGAGGCGGAGGTCAGACGCCAAATGGTCGCCGAGCGAGGTGCTCGGGCCATGGCGCGCGCGCTGCGCCGACCGCCTCTTGAAGACACCGACTTCATGCATTTGTCGCGCGAAGAGCTTGTCGCACTGCAGCGCAATGTCCAGCCATTGGCCCGCAAGCTGGCGGTTCACCTGGGTCGCCAGCGCCGGCTGCGCAGCCATGGAGCTTTGGACTTCCGGGCGACCATGAGGCGCTCGCTTTCGAGCGGCGGCGTACCGGTTGAGCCACGCTTTAGGGCTCGCAGGCGCTCCAAGCCCGAACTGTGGGTGCTTGCCGACATCTCTGGCTCCGTCGCAGCGTTTGCCCGCTTCACCCTCCAGCTGGTGTACGCGCTCTCGTCGCAGTTTTCCCGGACGCGTGCGTGGGCCTTCATAGACGGGGTGGACGAGGTCACAGATCTCTTGCGGCGAGCCGAGGACCTCGCCCACGCTCTGGCCGAGGTCAACTCGCAGGCCGACGTCGTCTGGGTGGAGGGCCACTCGGACTACGGCCACGCGTTCAGAGAGTTCGTGTTGCGTTGGGGCAGTGAGCTGTCGGCGCGGACCTCGGTACTTGTCCTAGGCGACGCCCGCAATAACTACCACCCGCCAGAGCCGTGGGCGCTAGCTGAGGTTGCAAAGAAGGCCAGGCACGTTTGGTGGCTAAACCCTGAGCCCCGTCCTTATTGGGACACGGGCGACTCTGTGCTAGGCACCTATGCCGCTTATTGTAGCGGGGTGTACGAGTGCCGCAACCTCCGCCAGCTGCGGCACTTCGTTGCGCAGCTCCCCTGAGCCCGCCTCATGCAATGCTCGGGCGGCGGTACGCTGGCGTTAACAAGGAGGTCTGCGAACATGGGTTACGGGGGCGGTGGGCTCGGCCTATTGCTGTTCATCCTGATGATGTGGATGATGTTGCGGCTCCTTATGAGGTCGGGACGCGGGACTTGGGGCGGTGGTCCCTGGCGTGGGGGCCCTATGGGGAGAGGGCCTTACGGCGGGTGGCCCGGTAGTGGTGGATCCCAGAGCGGGCAAGGCGGTGGCCAGAGTGCCAATGGGCCCACCTGGAGCGGGGGCCCGACCTGGGAGGGGGGTCCCACACGGGACAACGGCCCGACATGGACTGGTGCGGGCAACCAGGCTCCGGGTGACCAGGTCCCAGGTGCAGGGGCTGGGGGCGGTCAGGGTGCGGGCAGTGCCGAGGAGCGCGGCTGGGTTGGCGGCCCCACTAGTTCTGGGGGCCCAACTAGTGCTGGTGGTCAGGCATGGGCTGGAGCTGGTAGTGGTGCCCAGGCATGGGCTGGGGGCTCAAGGGGTGATCAGAGCACCTCAGGCGCATGGCCCGACGCGAGCGGGGGGAACTGGGACGAGTGGATGAACGACAAGCGCCCAGCCGCTGCCAGCATCCCAGATGACGTCTTCCCTGGTAGCTTCCCTGGTAGTCAAGGCGCGCCTGGCGCGAGCCCAAGAAGCGGTGGGGTTTGGCCTACAAGTGGGCCTGCAGGGGGTCGCTGAGGCCGGAGCTGGCCCCGTCAAGCTCGAGATTCAACGTGACGAGCCTGTAGCCGCAGAGCGGCCGGGGTTGCCCGGCTTGTAAGCCTCTTCGAGATGGCGACGGACCCGTTCGGCGAGCGCGGCGGGGATGACGGTGTCGGGGTCTCGGAGCGTACCGAGCGACGTAGTTGTGCCGATGAGAGCTTGGTAAAGAGGCGGGCAGGTGGCGCAGCTGGCGAGATGGGCTTCGAGCGCCCGGCGTGCTCGGGGGTCGAGCTCGTCGTCGATATAGCTCGAGACCTGCTCTCGAGCCTCCCAACAGCCGAGCGGTACGCCGGCGTTGGCCGCTCTTCGTTCGCCTTGGTGCGCAAGCGCGCTCACTAGCATCATCCTTCCTCGCCGGATCCGCTGCTTGGCAGCCGGGAGGGAGATGTCGAGGACGGTTGCGACTTCGTTTGCCGAGAAACCCTCGGAATCGTGGAGCACAATAGCGCTTCGGTAGTGGTAGGGCAGGTGGATGAGGGCGTCGCGAAGCTCGGCAGCCGACTCCGCGCGTTCGACCACCGCCTCGGCGTCGACGCTATAGGTCTCGTCGCGCCAGTGCGCCTCCACGTCGGTGACGCTGAGCTCGTGAGCGTGGTGGCGAGCCCGGTCGATCGCGAGGTGCGAGAGGATCTGGTGGAGCCAGGTCCGAAGCGACGCCTCGCCCCGGAACTGGCTAGAACGCTCAAGCGCTCGCACCACGGTCTCGCTAACGAGGTCCTGTGCCTCTGCGTCATTGGCTGTGATCGAGTGGGCGTAGCGGTATAGCCCGGAGAGCTCGGCGGCCACCGCAGAAGCGAAGTTGGCGCCTTGTGGTTCGCTCGTCGGGCTGCTCGCCACTGCTTCACGCTGTGGGGGGCAGGTGCGGCACCTGCTGAGTTGAGGTACCTGTGCTACCCCCAGTCGTCTTCACATGAAGGAGGCTGTAGAGGGGGCAGTACCCGCTTGCTGCGGTCAGGACCATCACGGCCGCAACGACCAGTGCCACGATCCCTCCGGCTGTCGAAAAGCCAAGGGCAGCGCTTACGCCGACTGCACCAGCTGCCAAGACGACCCGAAGACCCCGGTCGAGCGTCCCCATGTTCTTCTTCATTACTTGCTCCTGTCTCGTATGGTTACTAACACCTCATGGACGCATGAGGTGCCTGGAGCGATACAGAGGTTGACAGGGGGTCTTTTGGATTTAGAGCCCCCTGGATTTAGAGCCCCCGGCCCTGGCGTCGGGCCGGGGGCTGACAGAGGCTGGGCCTCAGTGTGACTCGGCTTCGTGAGCGAAGCCGATCAGTGCCCCCACCAGCAGGATGATGCCAATCGCCCAGAACCACTTGCCAAAAGCGAGCCCAACCGCGGTGCCGACCGCTCCAACGCCCATGGCGGCTGGCCAAATGCTGTTGCCGGGGAAGAAGCCGATCTCCCCCTCCCCTTCTTCAGGGGTTGCGTCGGGGCGGTCTTCTAGGCGCGGGACCCTGTGCCGGCGCAGCCACTGCACGAGGAGGAACAGGCACAAAAGGCCGTAAGCCAGCGCCCCAAACCCGAGCATGATCGTGCCGGACCACTCGCCGCTCCAGACCCAGTAGACGACAGCGGCCGCACCGAGGAACGTTGCTGCACCGAGGCTCAGGAGCCATTCCTTCTTGCCCATGGCTAGGGCTCTCCCTCGCCGGGCCCTGGATGGCCGTTGCCCCCGGGTGGGGCGCCCCCATCGCCGTTGCCCCCATTGCCGTTGCCCCCATTGCCGTTGCCCCCATTGCCGTTGCCGCCGGTGTCGTAGTCGAGTCCCGAGCTGCCCGAGGCGCTCCGAACACCCGCTAGGGCACGCGCGCGTTCGATCTCTCTGGCGTGCCTGCCATGGGGGAGGGTTGGGTGGTCAGGGTGGTTCAGGTCCCATACAGGGCGCTCGGAGCGGATCGGCGGTATGAACTCGAAGTTGTGCTCAGGCGGGGGCGAAGACGTAGCCCACTCAAGGGTCATACCGTCCCAGGGGTTGGGGCCGACCTTGTTACCGTTACGGAGCGTCACCCACACATTTATGAGGAACGGGATGATCGAGAAGGCCAGGATGAACGAGCCTATGGACGACAACATGTTGAGGAAGCTCCAGCCGGCGTTGGCCGGGTACACCGCTATGCGCCGCTGCATGCCGCGAAGGCCTAGGTCGTGCTGGGGGAAGAAGGTCAGGTTGAAACCAATGAACATGATCACGAAGCTGATCTTGCCGAGCCGGTCGTCGAGCTTTTTGCCTGTGAACTTCGGGAACCAGTAGTAGATCCCAGCGAACATTGCGAACACCGAGCCGCCGAAGAGCACGTAGTGGAAGTGAGCAATGACGAAGTAGGTGTCGTGGAGCTGGAAGTCAAGCGGAGGCTCGGCGAGCATGATCCCCGTGAAGCCGCCCAGCAAGAAGTTGACAAGGAAGCCGATGGCAAACAGCATCGGTGTCTCTAGGCGCACCGAGCCGCGGAACATGGTGCCGATCCAGTTGAAGAACTTGACCCCCGTGGGCACTGAGATCAGCAGCGTCATGATCGCGAAGAACGGGAGCAGGACCGCCCCCGTCGTGTACATGTGGTGAGCCCACACCCCCATCGACAGGGCGCCGATGGCCAAGGTCGCAAAGACGAGGCCCTTGTAGCCGAACACGGGCTTTCGAGAAAAGACAGCTATGACCTCAGTCACCATGCCGAAAAAGGGCAGGGCGAGGATGTAGACCTCTGGGTGGCCGAAGAACCAGAACAGGTTTTGCCACAGGATCGGCTGGCCGCCATGGGTCGGGTTGAAAAAGTTGGTCCCCAGGTGGCGGTCGCACCACAAAAGCACCAGGGCCGAGGTGAGCACAGGGAAGGCTAGCAGTACCAAGAAAGCGGTTATGAGCTGGTTCCATACGAAGATCGGCATGCGGAACATCGTCATGCCCGGTGCTCGCAGGCAAAACACCGTGGCGATCAGGTTGATGCCTGTGAACATGCTGGAAAAGGAAGCGAGCGCCACCCCGACGATCCACATGTCCGCCCCTGGACCAGGCGAGTGGATCGTCTCGGTCAAGGGAGCGTAGGCAAACCAGCCCCAGTCGGCAGCGCCGGAGGATGTGAGGAAGCTCGAAAGCAGCACCACGCACCCGCCTAGGAACAACCAGTAAGAGAAGGCATTGAAGCGGGGGAAGGCCATGTCGGGTGCGCCGATCTGGAGCGGTACCAGGTAGTTCGCTGTACCGAAGGCGAACGGCCCTAGGAACAAAAACAGCATGATCGTGCCGTGGATCGTGAACAGCTGGGCGTAGGTGTCGAGCGACACGAAGTTGTTGTTGGGCACCGACAGCTGCACTCGCATGAGTATCGCCATCGCCCCGCCGATCAGGAACATGATGAAGCTCGTCACCATGTAGTTCATCCCGATCTGTTTGTGGTCGGTGCTCGTCAGGTAGGCGAGGAGCCCCCTGTACTTGGGCCCGGGGACGAACTCGCTGAGGCGTCGCTCGGGCTGCTCGAAGTGTGCTGGGCGCTCTTGTACGAGTGTCATTTGGTTTGTTACCCCTCCGCGGTCACGACGTGAAGCCCATGGTGGTGGGAGAGCCACACGTTGAACTGGTCCTTAGGCATGACGTCAAGCCAGAAGCGCATAAACGGGTGGTACACGCCGCAAAACTGGGTGCACTCCCCGATGTAGCGCCGCCCGGCGGCGCTTGGCAGGATGTTGACGTCGAAGCTGTTGTTGATCCCCTGGATGGCATCACGCTTGAAAAGGAACGCCGGCACGTAAAAGGAGTGGTTGACGTCGTCTGAATAGAGGTTGATCTGGACGGTCTCGCCGGCGGGGAGCGTGAGCACGGGCAGGTTGGGACTGTTGATGTTGGGCTCCGTGGCCACGCTGCCGAGCACTTCGTAGTGGTTGGGGTAAGTGAAGCGCCAGCCCCACTGGAAGGCGTCGACCCGTACCACGAGGGCGGGGTTGGACGATACGGCGTCTACGGCGTCCTCTGCCTGGTAGACGTACACGAACAGGAAGATCACGATGACGAGGGGTACCGCCGTATAGAGGAGCTCCAGGGGGATGTGGTACTGGAACTGGCGCGGTATGCGCTCATAGCCGGGCCGCTCCCGGTAGCGCACCGCGGACCAGATGATGAGGCCGATCACTATTGCCCCGAGCGGGATCGCGATGTAGTACGTGAGGTCCCAAAGGCGGTAGACGTTGCTGTCCTGCTTGGTGATCCCGTTGGGAGAGCCCCAGCGGATGACAGTAGCTAGCAGTTCGTGCACCGCGGCCTACACTAAGCCACCTTCGGCTTAGCGAACAAACCGCCTGAGGCACCCCGCAGGGCCTATGGCGCTCCGCTATAGCGCTCGCTGGAGCGCTATAGTGTCTGCCCCGTGCGCACTTACTCTCCCAAGGCGGCCGAAGTCGAGCATGCTTGGCACGTGGTCGACGCTGAAGGCGCCGTGCTCGGCAGGCTGGCGACCGAGGTCGCGCGGCTCCTCCGGGGTAAGCACAAGGCTAGCTACGCTCCCTACCTGGACTGCGGGGACTATGTCGTGGTCGTCAACGCTGCCCAGGTCGTGCTCACCTCCACAAAGACCGAGACCAAGCTCTACCAGCGTTATTCGGGGTACCCCGGCGGCCTGAAGACGCGCACCTACGGAGAGATGCTCGCCAAGCGCCCCGAAGAGGTAATCCGCATCGCGGTCCGAGGTATGCTGCCCAAAGGCCCACTGGGGCGCAAGATGATCGGCAAGCTCAAGGTGTACGCTGGGCCAGAGCACAACCATGCTGCTCAGCAACCCACGCCCTGGCCGCTTGAGCGGTCGGCTTACCGGGTAGCCTGAAGGGCTCTTGATCACCCCAAAGCTGACAAGCCCGAGATCGAAATTGCCCCGACACGAACATCCGACACAAACAGGAGTGCAGTAGGTGCCACGACCCCTAGTCCAGTCCACAGGGCGGCGTAAGGCCGCTGTAGCGCGGGTGCGTGTCCGCCCAGGCAACGGGGCGGTGGTCGTAAATGGCCGGTCTATGGAGGACTACTTCCCTTCCGCGACGCACCGCACGGTGCTGACCGAACCGTTACGGCTGGTCGACAAGGCCACTGGTTACGACGTTGACGCCACGCTCGACGGTGGCGGCGTATCTGGTCAGGCAGGCGCGCTCCGCTTGGGCATAGCACGGGCACTGGCCGAGCTAGACCCAGAGTCCCGAGCTGCCTTGAAGCGCGCTGGGTTCCTCACCAGGGACCCGCGCGAAAAAGAGCAGAAGAAGTACGGGCTCAAAAAAGCCCGCAAGGCACCTCAGTACTCGAAGCGCTGAGGGGGCGGCTTCCCCTGCTCCGTTTCGGGACCGACGGTGTGAGGGGCCTCGCCAACGAGGAGCTGGCCCCCGAGGTTGTCTTGGCTCTGT
>JAMDDF010000071.1 GCA_023489205.1 Actinomycetota bacterium
AGGGGGGTCCGCTCGCGCGACGGCCGGGGCGCGGCGGTCATCGAAGAGGTCGACGCGACCGTCGAAGAGCGGGCCGTGAACGAGGTGGGCACGTCGATATACGTGTTCCGCCGGTCTGTGCTGGCACCCGCCCTGCGCCGGCTCTCGCCGGACAACGCCCAAGGCGAGTACTACCTGACCGACGTCGTAGCGGTCCTCCACGACGCGGGTTACCCGGTCACGTCGATGGTCATTGCCGACCCGACCGAAGCCAGTGGGGTCAATGACCGCTCACAGCTCGCCGCGGCCGAAGCCGTTTTGCGCCGGCGGGCCAATGAGCACTGGATGCGTTCGGGCGTCAACATGGTCGACCCCGCGCACACCTACCTCGACTCGACAGTGGTGCTTGCACCCGACGTGACGCTGTACCCAGGCACGGTCTTGGCCGGCTCTACGAGGGTCGCCACGGGAGCAGAGGTCGGGCCCAACAGCCACCTGGTCGACTGTTCTGTAGGTGCCCGTGCCCACGTGCTGGCAACCTCGGCCGAGCGGGCAACGATCGGGGAAGACGCGACCGTCGGCCCCTGGATCTGGCTGGCGCCAGGTACGGTAGTAGCGCCAGGATCTGTCGTCCGGCCTCCGCCAGGCGCGTCCAACCAGGAGGGAGAGGGGCCAAGTGGAAGTTTTCTCTAAGCACAGGCTTCAGCTCTACGCTGGCCGCTCGCACCCAGCGCTCGCAGGCGCAATAGCTACCCACCTTGGCGTGGAGGTGGGCAACTGCGAGATAGTTGACTTCCCAGACGGAGAGGTGAGGGCGCGCTACGGGGACTCCGTGCGCGGGGCTGACATGTTCGTCTTGCAGACCCACGCACAGGTGGGTGACCGCTCGGTGAACGACCTGTTGATGGAGCAGTGGGTGATGATAGACGCCGCGAAGCGGGCTTCGGCAAAGCGCATCACCGCTGTCTGCCCGCGCTATGGCTATGGCCGCCAAGACCGCAAGTCCCGGGGGCGCGAACCCATCACTGCGCGCGTGGTGGCCGACTTCTTCCGCAGCGCCGGTGCCGAGCGGATCATGACGGTTGACCTCCACTGTAGACCACTTGACGGCGACCAACATCTTGATGCACCACCTCCAGCAACAGCTCGAGGGCGACTTCGTGTTGGTTTCGCCCGACACGGGGCGCACCAAGGTCGCCGAGAAGGCGGCTCGCAGCGCTGGCGACCGCGACATCGCCTCGGTCTACAAGCGCAGGAGCCGTGACCAGGTCGGCCGAGTGGAGGCACTAGACGTGATGGGCCACGTACGCGGCCGGGCCTGCGTGCTCATAGACGACGAGATAGACACAGCGGGCACCCTTTGTGAAGCTGCCAAGCTTCTCTACGAAAAAGGTGCGACCGACGTGTGGGCGACCGCCACCCATGGTGTGTTTTCCGACCCGGCGATCGATAGGCTCAAAAATTCGGGGATCTCGCGGGTGATCGTTACCGACACGGTACCGCTGCCACCCGAGAAGCAGCTTGACATGATCGAGACAGTGTCGGTCGCAAGGACCTTTGCCGAAGCCATCCGCGCGGTGTTCGAGGAGGGCTCCGTCTCGGAGCTGTTCGGCGGGGACAACCAGACCTGAGGGCCCCAGACCTGAGGGGCCAGCTGTGAAGGCACAGCCTTGCTGCAGAGCCGAGGGTGGGGCACGGGCCGCCCTCTGAGCGGCTATCCTGGCCTGCTGGTCCGCTCGAAGGGCCGAAGAGGAATGCCCAAGGTGGCTGGGCCGGCAAAAGCGGGCCGACCTGGCATGGGGCCTATGAGAGGAGCGCGCCAAGATGGCAGGCATAACGCTGGTGGCTGAGACGGGCCGGTCGTGTGGTTCCGCGGCTTCGAGGAGGCTCCGCCACGCCGGACGCGTGCCCGCGGTCGTCTACGGTCACGGCATGGAGCCCCTCGCAGTTTCCGTGGGTGCGCGCGACCTGCGGGCGGCCCTGGTGCATGGGACCAACCAGCTCCTTACCCTGGAGGTGGGCAACGACAAGCACATGGTCCTGGCCCGCCAGCTCCAGCGCCACCCAGTGCGCCACACGCTCTCCCACGTTGACTTTCAGGTAGTACGCAGCGGCGAGGTCGTGAGCGCCGAGGTGCCCATCGTGCTCGTAGGCACTGCATCGCAAGTTGAGATGGCACACGGTGTCGTCGAGCACGTGCTCAGCACTCTCACGGTGCGTACGACCCCTGAGGGGATCCCGTCGGAGATCGAGGCCGACGTGAGCGCACTAGAGGTAGGCGACGCCCTCCGAGTGCGCGACCTCCTCCTTCCTCAAGGCGTCACGACCGATGTCGACCCCGAGGAGGCCGTCGTGATCGCCACTGTCACCAGGGCGGCCGAGGTCGCGGCCGGTGAGGAGGCCGAGACCGCCGAAGGCGCAGTTGGGGAGCCCGGCGCGCCGCCGGCCACGGCCGAGGAGGGCTGAGCCAGCCTGCTTTGGGGCCGCAAATCGGCGGGTACTGCCGGCGTCGACCTGTTGGCGGTCGGCCTAGGCAACCCGGGCCACCAGTACGAAAAGACCCGCCACAATGTCGGGGCTGACGTCGTCGCGTTCCTGGCCGAGCGCCACGGCGGGCACCTGCGCAGTGGCAAGGAGCTGGCTTTGGAGGCGGAAGTGAGGGTGGACAGCAAGCGGCTTGCCTTGGCCTTCCCTCAGACCTATATGAACGAGTCGGGCCGTTCCGTGGCGCGTCTTGTCCGGCGCTTCAAGGTCGACGACCTCTCTCGCCTTGTGGTGGTCCACGACGAGCTTGACCTGCCGACGGGTGTTGTGAGGGTCAAGGTAGGGGGCGGCCTTGCCGGCCACAACGGCCTGCGCAGCATCAAGGCTTGGCTGCGCAGCGACGAGTTCCTCCGGGTCCGCATAGGCATCGGGAAGCCGCCTGGGGGAAAGGAGGGCGGGGTCGGCCACGTCCTGTCCGTTCCGACCAAAGCAGAACGAGCCAAGCTGCAAGAGGCCGTCTCCACCGCCGCCGACGCTGTCGAGGTCCTGCTCATCGATGGGGTCGCGGTGGCCCAGAACCAGTTCAACTCCCGCCCAGGCAATCTTTGACCGGCGGCCTTTAATGGTGGTGCAGTGGCGACCGCTTTCGATTTAGCAACCAGCATTGCGCGGCCTTCTCAGGGGCCGAGACCTCTCGCACCGCTCGTCGCGCGTGCCAACCGCGATGCCGTGCTGGCGGCCTGGCTAGCAGGTGCCGAACGCCTCATCGCTGTGGCCGAACCGGCCCAACCCTATGCGCTAGCGGCCCTCGCCGAGCTGAGCGAAGCCAGGCCGGTCGTGGTGGCCGTGGCCGGTGCCGCAGCTGCGGAACGCCTTGCCCGAGAGGTGGGGGTCTGGCTTGGCGAAGAGCGGGTCGCCTTTTTCCCAGCCTGGGAGACCCTGCCCTTCGAGCGCGTGAGCCCTGCGCCCGAGACGATGGGCCGGCGCCTCGAGCTCATGTGGCGCCTGCGGCGCCTGCGCGACGGCGCGGACGACGCAGGAGTGCCCGCCGTGATCGTCGCCTCGGTGCGTGCGCTGCTCCAGCGCCTCGGCCCCCATGTGGAAGACACCGAGCCCGTGGTCGTCGCGCGAGGCAGCCAGGTCGACCTCCAGGACCTGTTAGCGCGGCTGGTCGGTCTCGGCTATCGGCGCGAGTACCAGGTCGAGCACCGTGGCGAGCTTGCGGTGCGGGGGTCGATCGTGGACGTGTTCCCCTCGGGTGCGGCTGCGCCAGTACGGGTCGACCTGTGGGGGGACGAGGTGGACAGGCTTTCAGAGTTCGGAGTGGGGGACCAGCGCTCGACTAGAGAGCTCGAGGAAGTCGTCGTGTTTGGGTGCCGAGAGCTGCTGCCTACCCCGGAGGTGCGCGAGCGCGCCTCTAGGCTCATCTTGGAGGAGCCCTGGGGCGCTAGCACGTGGGAGCGCCTGGCAGAGGGCCACAGCTTTGACGGTATGGAGTCCTGGCTGCCTTGGCTCACCGCTGAAGAGCACCTCCTCGTCGACTTGCTGCCCACCGGTTCGAGGGTGGTGTTGGTGGAACCGGCGCAGATGCGCCAGCGGGCTGCCGAGATATCAGATGAAGAGGCTGACCTCGCGGGTGCCCTCGCGACCACTTGGGGCGCCCAGGGCGCGTTCCCGCGCCTGCACCTTGGCTTTGACAGGCTCCTCGCTCGGACAGGGGCGTCGGTGTCGGTGATGGTGGCTGTCCCCGAGGGGCCGAGCTCGCCGGTGGTTTCGACGCGGGCCTGGAGCCCTGTGGCAGGCGGCAACGAACGGGTGCTGTCGGAGCTGCGCGACCTGGCTTCCAATAAAGCGATGGTCGCCGTGTGCGCCGAGACGCCAGCCTCTGCTTCTCGGCTTTCGGCAGCCCTGTCCGCTGAAGGTGTGACGGCGCCCGTGGCGCCGGAGGCGAGCGGGCGGGCTTCGGTCGTAGTTGCTCCCCTGGAGCGCGGGTTTTCGTGCCCATCGCTAGGGATCGGCGTGCTAGCCGAAGGCGATCTCACGGGGCGCCGGCGCCCCCACCGTGCGCCGCGCTCGCGCCCTGGCACGGCCGAGACGTTTTTCACGGATCTGAAGACTGGCGACTACGTCGTGCATTTCCAGCACGGGGTGGCGCGCTTTGGCGGTATGGTCCGCCGTTCGATCGGTAATGTCGAACGTGATTACCTGCTTTTAGAGTACCGGGGCGAAGACAAGCTCTACGTCCCCTCGGACCAGGTCGACGCCCTGAGGCCCTATACGGGCGGGGAGGCGCCGGCGCTCTCGCGCCTCGGCGGTAGCGACTGGGCGAAGGCCAAGGAACGCGTCCGGCGCGCGGTGCGCGAGATCGCCGAAGAGCTCGTGGCCCTTTACCGCCAACGGGCCACAGCGGCCGGCCATGCTTTTCCCCCCGACACGCCCTGGCAGGCCGAGATGGAAGAAGCCTTCCCATATAACGAGACTCGCGACCAGCTCCGGGCCATCGAGGACGTGAAGGCCGACATGGAGGCCCCTCGGCCGATGGACCGGCTCGTTTGCGGGGACGTCGGGTTCGGGAAGACCGAAGTCGCACTTCGTGCGGCTTTTAAAGCGGTCCAGGACGGGAAGCAGGTGGCCGTGCTCGTCCCTACGACGCTGCTGGCTGCCCAGCACCTGCAGACTTTTTCCGAGCGGTTCGCCCCTTACCCGATGAGGGTGGAGATGCTTTCTCGGTTTTTGACTCCGCAAGAGGCGAAGGCGGTGATAGACGGCATCGCAGACGGTTCGGTCGACGTCGTCATCGGGACCCACAAACTGCTCGGGTCTGAGCTCAAGTTCAAAAACCTCGGCCTATTGGTGGTCGACGAGGAGCAGCGCTTCGGGGTAAACCACAAGGAGGCGATAAAGAAGCTCTCGGCCGGTGTTGACGTGCTGACCATGACCGCTTCGCCTATACCGCGCACGCTCGAAATGGCCCTCACCGGCATCCGCGACCTGTCGCTCATCACGACACCGCCCGCCGAGCGCCGGCCGATACTCACCTATGTCGGGGAGTTCGACGAGAGAGCAGTCGCCGAGGCCGTGCGGCGAGAACTACTACGTGAGGGGCAGGTGTTTTACGTCCACCACCGTGTGCACGACATCGAACAGGTGGCGGCGCGGGTCCGAGAGCTCGTCCCTGAGGCGCGTGTGGCCATAGCGAACGGCCAGATGGACGAGGGGCTTTTGGAGAAGGTGGTCCTGGACTTTTGGGAAGGCCGCTATGACGTGTTGGTCTGCACGACGATCATCGAAGCTGGCATCGACATGCCCACGGTCAATACGCTCGTGGTCGACCGGGCCGACATGCTCGGCCTCGGTCAGCTCCACCAGCTGCGCGGGCGTGTCGGCCGGGCAGGCCAGCGGGCGTACGCGTACCTTTTTTACCCCCCGGAACGCAAGCTGACCGAGGAAGCCTACGAGCGGCTGCGGACGATCGGGGAGCATACGGATCTCGGCTCCGGTTTCAAGATTGCCATGCGCGACTTGGAAATCCGGGGCGCCGGCAACCTGCTTGGAGAGGACCAGTCGGGGCACATCGCGGCCGTGGGCTACGACCTTTACGTCCAGATGGTGAGCGAGGCCGTGGCAGAAGCAAAGGGAGAGACGCTGCGCGAGCCCGCTGAGATCAAGATCGACGTCCCAGTGACCGCCAACCTCCCCGACAGCTACGTCGAGCGCGAGGACCTCCGCTTGGAGGCTTACCGGCGTCTAGCCACGTTGAGCTCCCACGAGGAGGTCGAAGACGTGCGCGCCGAGTGGGAGGACCGCTATGGGCCGTTGCCGGCGCCCGCCGAGGCGTTGCTTGAGATAGCGCACCTGCGGGCGGAGGCGGCGCGCCTCGGCCTCCGGGAGATCTCTGTCGTCGGCGGTGGCGCCGGCAGCCGCTCGGCAGGGCTTGTGGCCAGGATCTCGCCCCTGCAGCTGCGCGCGAGCGAACAGGTGCGGCTTGGGCGCATCTGGCCCAAAGCCGTTTACAAGCAGGACCAGTCCCAGCTTGTCGGCCCGCTGGCGAGGAGCGGCCCCAAGGGCCAAGACCCAGCTCAGATGTTGGTCGAAATGCTGCAGACGCTCGTGCCCGCCTAGGCTCACAAGTCGTGAGACATCAAAGACTCGCTGGCGCCGGCCTTTGCGCTGCCCTTGGCGGGGCGTTGCTCGCCGGGTGCGGTACAGCGCCCTACGCCGCCACGGTCAACGGGGAGGCGATCTCGGTCCAAGAGCTTGCCGCTCAGACGCGCGACTGGGCCTCCAGCCCGGCCTATGTCAAGTTCCAGGATGCGCAGTTCCTCTCCGAGGAGGAAGCAGCGTCCGCCCAGGGGCAGACCAATGTCCCCAACAACACGGTGGAGGGCAACGGGACTGGGCCCAACGTCTATGGGATGTACTGGACTACCGTCGAGCTGTCCAACATGATCACCTCGATCGCGCTCCACCAGTACCTAAGCAGGCACGGCCAATTGCCCTCTCACGAACAGTACGCGGCCGCCTGGGCGGCCGAGTGGGCCAACAACCCGCCGGTTTGGAGAGAAGTTGGCCGCTCTGCCCGCACGAGCGGGGCCACCTACGACGCCCTGCGTGCCCAGCTCGTCCCCGTGGCCAGCGCCAAGGCGGACGAGCAGTTCTACAGCTCCCACAAGGCAATATTTTGGACCTCGGTATGCCTCTTGGAAGACGACATTTCGGTCGTAGGAAGCAACGGGACCGTGGACATGGCGGCCAGCAAAGCAAAGGCCCAAAAGGTGGCCCGAGCGCTAGCTGCCAACCCCTCCTCGCCGCCGGCGTCGGTCTCGGGCGGCAGCCGCTACTGCAACACGCCTGAGCAGCTCATCGAGCAACCTAGCGCTCTCACCTCCCTCGTCAACTCGCTCGCGCCCGGGCACGCCTCTTACTTGCGGGAGAGATGGGGCTACAAGGTCCTTTTGGTGACCAGCAGGGCTGAAATCCCCTACACCAGCGCCATCGGCGCTGATATCGAGGTCGTGACCAGCTA
>JAMDDF010000035.1 GCA_023489205.1 Actinomycetota bacterium
GGGGCCCACGGAACAAGTCGTCAAAGTGGTCTTCCGAAGCTTTCAGCAGCCGGAGAGGGACACCGAGGAGGTACACGGGCTGGAGGGTGCCCGCTGGCAAAGCGTCAAACTTGGCTCGGCCAAAGCCAGTGCCCCACCCGCTCGAAGATCCCAACCTAAAGCTCATGTCAACGTATCACATACCCACAAAACCCGGCCATCGACCCATGATCTCGCGCGACAAGCACAAAAGGCACGCCGGCGCCACACCATCGTCCCAAAACCACGACCAGGAGGGCCAATGGGCTAGCACGAGGAGCGAGGAGTACGCTATCGACGTGACTTTGACCGAGGCACGCCACGCGCCCGAAAGGTGGAAAGCTGAGTGGGCGGAGCTGTACTCCGAAGTCGTGACCACAGGGCTGTGCACGGGGTGCGCTTCGTGCATAATTGCCTGCCCCCACGACGTGCTCGGCTACAGGACCGAAGAGGGTGCTTACAAGCCCTTCCACCTCGAAGAAGAGCTCGGGCCCGGTGGGTGTACCCACGGCCTGCGTGGCTGCACGAGCTGTACACGTGCTTGCCCCCGCTTTAGGGATTGGGAAATAGAAGCCGACAACTTCCTTTTCGGCCGCACCAGGGAACCTGAAGAGCAGCCCGGCATGCAAAGGTCAGTACTGGTTGCGCGCTCCACCGACCCAGAGCTCCGGGCGGTCGGCCAAGACGGCGGGGTTGTTTCTGGCATCTTGGTCTGGTGCCTCGAGCACGGCCGCATCGACGCCGCCCTCGTTTCGAGCCTGGAGGGCGACGGGACGAGCTGGAAAGCCGTGCCGGCGGTCGCCCGTACCCGCGCCGAAGTGATCGCGACAGCCGGGAGCCGTTACACCTATTCGGCGAACACCCTCGCCTACGCTGAAGCTGTCGCCGGTGGCGCCGAGCGCATAGCCCTCGTAGGCATGGGGTGCCAGACCTCGGCCCCGGTCGTGATGAAAGCTCGCAAAGCCGGCAAGGTCGGGCGGCGCCTTGGCTTCTCGATCGGGCTCATGTGCTCAAAGACCTTCGACGACTCGATCTTCGAAGAGTTCTTCGAAGCTCGTTATGGCATCCGCCGCCAAGACATATCCAAGATCAACATCAAAGGCGTCTTCCAGATCTGGCTGCGCGACGGCTCTTACCGGGAGGTGCCTCTCAAAGAGGGCCGTGCCTGGACCCGAGAGGGCTGCAAGTCCTGCCCCGACTTTTCCGCCGAGCACGCTGACATCTCTGCCGGGGGCATAGGCGAGCTGTCTGGCTGGACGCTCACGGTCGTGCGCAGCGAGCAGGGCCAAGAGGTGATCGACGAGATGCTCGCCGGCGGCGCCCTCGAAGCGCGCCCGGGCGAAGACGACCCCAAGGCGCTCGACCTCATGCGGAGGTTGTCTACTACCTCGCGCCGGCGTTGGCCCGATTTCGCACCGGCCGCACCTCGCCTTGGCGTGCCGCCCCGAAAAGCCTGATAGGTTAACGGCCCGCCATGGGATCACTGATCAAAAAGCGTCGCAAGCGGATGCGCAAGAAGAAGCACAAGAAGATGTTGAAGGCCACTCGCTGGCAAAGGCGGGCCGGCAAGTAAATGTAGTGGCGAGCGCCTATTGCGGGCGGGCCGCCCTGACCACTACCCTCCCGTCGCCGGGCCACTCTCCCCGCACCCACCAGGTGGACCCGCTCCCGGCCAGGATCGGCTGCTCGCCCGTTGCGTTGCCCAGTCGGTCTCGCCACTGCGCGAGGCGAGGCTCCACCCGAAGTGCCGCCGGCTCCAGGTCGTTGGGGCCCTGCGAGCTAGTGCGCACTGACTGGAGCTGGTCCCAGGCGGCGTAGACCGCCGCCGTAGAGACCCCGAACGGGGGTATGAGCAACGTGTACGCGCTGCCTGCCAACTCCCCGAACGGCAGCACCGACAGCTCCTCCCCCGTCCCACCGACCCTCGCGCGGCCCCCGCCGGCCAGGCAGAAGGGCACGTCTGAGCCTAGCTTCGAAGCAAGCTCGAGCGCCTTGGCAGCGCTGAGGGGTGCCGAGCACCGGTCGCCAAAGCCGCCTTCAACAGGGTGGCGGGTGCTCGCCCAGCGCAGCACTGCGGCCGCGTCCGCGGAGCCTCCCCCAAGACCAGCACCCGCCGGGACCCTCTTTACCAAACGCACCCTGGCCCGGGCCCCGACGAGCTCAAGCGCGCGCGCCACCAGGTTTGTCCCGTCAGTGGGGACGTGCCCGTGACCACGAAGGCTCGCTCCCCCGTCGACCACCTCCAAGCCCTCACCAGGCCAGAACTCCAGCGTGTCGGCCAAGTCCACGTTGACCATCTCAGCGTCCAGGAGGTGGTAGCCGTCGGCGCGGACCCCGACGACGCGGAGGGACAAGGTGAGCTTCGCGAGCGCTCGTAGCCGGCAGGGACCGTTCACGACCTGCCCGCACCACCCCGGACAGCAGCACCTTGTACCCCGCTTTGTACCCCGCTTTGTACCCCGCTTTGTACAAAGCCTGCCCGCCACGCGGCGCCGGCAAGCCTCCCCCAGTCGAGGACCGAGAGCTGCTCGGCGCGCGCCTCGGGGGCGACGCCTGCATCGCGCCATACCCCTTCAGGCAGCCCGAAACTGGCGAGCGCCCTGCGCAACATCTTGCGCCGTTGCGCAAAGCCCGCCCTCACGAGCACGAACAACTGGTCGGCCGGGACGACAGCTGGGTCGACCGCCGGGTCGCGACGGCGTACTAACTGGACCAAAGCGGAGCTCACTCTGGGCCTCGGCAGGAACACCGACGCCGGTACCTGGCCTAGGAGCTGCGCCTCTGCCCAGTAAGCCACCTTCACAGAGACCGCCCCATAGGCGTGGCTGCCCGGTCGAGCGGCGAGGCGCTCGGCGACCTCGCGTTGGACCATGACGAGCATCCTCTTTACCTGGGGGACACGGTCGAGCAGGTCGGCAACCAGCGGCGTCGCAATGTTGTAGGGGAGGTTGGCAACGAGCGCCCATGGCCCTGGGGGCCAGAGCAGGCGCTCCCAGTCCAAGCACATCGCGTCCGCCTCGACCACCCGCACCGCTACGGCGGGCACCCGCTCGCTAAGGACCTCTCGCAGAGCACCGACGAGCGCCGGGTCCCGCTCTACTGCAGTGACCTCGGCACCAGCCTCGGCAAGCACCAATGTGAGCGAGCCCAAGCCCGCACCGACCTCGACCACGCGCTCGCCGGGCCCGACACCGGCCAGGCGTACTACCCGGCGCGCCGTGTTGGCGTCCACGACAAAGTTCTGGCCAAGGGCGCGGCTCGGCCGGATGTGGTGCTCACCAAGCAGCAGGCTCACCTGTGAAGCCGACAGCGTCACGACAGGGGCGGCCTTGGCCTGGCCTGCCCCAGGCCGAACACCTCCTCGGCCGCGGCCCAAGTCGCCTGCTCGACCTCCTCTACTGCTACCCTCTTTGCGGCGGCCACCGCCTCCCCCACTAGAGGGACGAACTTGGGGGCGTTGGGCTTGCCGCGGTGGGGCACTGGGGCAAGATAGGGCGAGTCCGTCTCCACCAATAGCCGGTCAGCCGGGCACAGGGACGCCGCCTCACGGACCTCGCCGGCGTTTTTGAAGGTGACGATCCCGCTGAAAGAGAGCCACGCCCCCATGTCGAGCGCCCTCAGCGCCTCGGCCGGGCCACCGGTAAAGCAGTGGAAGACCGTGTGCTCAGGTGCGCCAGCGCTGCGCAGGATGTCGAAGGTGTCGTCCCATGCCTGGCGCGTGTGGATGACGAGCGCGAGGCCGTACCGGCGGGCCAGGGCGACCTGAGCTGCGAAAGCTTCGCGCTGAGCGCTCCTTGGGGAAAGGTCGTAGTGGTAGTCGAGCCCGCACTCCCCGATGCCCACCAGCTTCGCTTGACCTGCCACAAGCCGTTCCACTGTCCCCACGCCGGCGGAAGCGTCGTGAGGGTGGAGGCCGACGGTCGCCCACACGCCATCGTTGGCCGCAGCTAGTGCGAGGGCTGCCTCAGACTGTGCAGCGTCGGTACCCACGGTCACGAGCCTGGTCACTCCGGCGTCCCTCGCCTCCTTTATCGCCGCCCTGGCTCGCGTCCCCAGGTCCTCGGGCCCAGGCTCCTCTCCTAAGCGAGGGTCCCTAGCCTCGCCCGAGGCCAGCTTGGGCCCTGGCCCCTCCCACTGGAGGTGGCAGTGGCTGTCGCACCACATCGTTGCCCGTACCCCCTAGCTCAGTCGCGCCGGCGAGGGAAGAGCGGTGCGCCCCTTACGACAGGCAAGCCTCCTGGGTAACCGCCCCAGAGGGCCGCCTCGGGGAGGCGTGCTTGCGATATGGGCTGGGTCAGGCCGATACGCCGCCATATCTCAGCCGAAGCACGCGTGAGCGCGGGGCTCGCGAGGACGGCCACGATGCGCAGCACCTCGAGCGCGTCCCCAAGGACGGCGTCGACTCCCGGCCCAGGCTCAGCCTTCCAGGGTTCGGCCTCTTCGAGGGCTGCGTTGGCCGCCCGTACCAGGCGCCAAGGCGCCTCCAGGGCCTCGCTCGGGGCGACTCGTCCCCAGGCGGCCGCCGCAGCGTCGTAGACCTCGGCCGCGAGCGGTGCCAGAGGGCTGTCCTTGCGCGGTGCTGGCCCGACCCCACCGCACTTTTGCGCCACGACCGCGCCCACCCTTGCCAAAAGATTGCCGAGGTTATTTGCCAGGTCCGCGTTGTAACGAGCAGTCATGCCTTCGTAAGAGAACTCGCCGTCTGGGCCAAAGCTCTGGTCGCGCAGGAAGTGGTAACGGTAGCCATCGACGCCGAAGTCGGCCACGAGGTCGGCCGGCGCTATCTGGTTGAACGCCGTCTTGGACATCTTTTCGCCGCGGACGAGCAAGTACCCGTGGACCGACACCCTCCGGGGAGGATCGATGCCGGCGGCCATGCACAGCGCCGGCCAGTACACGCAGTGAAAACGCAGGATGTCCTTCCCAATCAAATGGTGCACGTAAGGCCACCACTTGGCGAAGCTGGCCTCGTCGGAGCCATAGCCCGCGACAGTCGCGTAGTTAATAAGCGCGTCGTACCACACATAAAAGACATGGCTGGGGTCCCAGGGCACGCGAACCCCCCAGTCGAGGGCTCTACGAGTTATAGAGATGTCCTGCAAGCCAGCCTTTATTATCCCGAGCGCCTCGTTGCGCCGGCTCTCGGGCGCGACCGCCTCGGGGCTGTCGGAGTACCACTCGACCAGCCGGTCGGTGAACCCAGATAGCCGGAAGAAGTAGTTCTCCTCCGACATGAGCTCTACAGGCCGTTTGTGGATCGGGCACAGGCCGTCCACCAGGTCCGCTTCGGTGTAATAGGCCTCGCAGTCCACGCAGTAGAGGCCCTCGTAGGTGCCCGGGTATATCCAGCCGTTGTCGTAGACCGCCTGCATCAGGGCCTGCACGGCGCGGTGGTGACGGGGCTCAGTAGTGCGAATGTAGTCGTCGTTGGAGATGTCGAGCAGAGCCCATGCTTCGCGGAACCTGGCGCTGAAGCGGTCGGCCTGCTCTTGAGGCGTGAGAGCGTTAGCCTCTGCTGCCCGCTGCACTTTGAGGCCGTGCTCGTCGGTGCCGGTCACAAAGAGCACCTCGTCACCACTGAGGCGGTGCCACCTGGCCAGGGCGTCGGCGGTGACAGTCGTGTAGGCGTGGCCGATGTGGGGCGCGTCGTTTACGTAGTAGATAGGCGTCGTCACATAAAAGCGGGCCACCGCGCAAGGTTACAGGGGCACTGGGCAGGGTGGGCCGACAATAACCACGTGCTCGCCCCTTGGCTGGGCACGCCTGGCGCGCTGTGCCGCCTCCCCTACTGGGCCCCTCCAGACCTCTTCGTGGAGCTTGGTGAGCTCGCGACACACCGCCACCGGCCGCTGCGCCCCGCAGGCCTGGGCCAGCTCGTCCAAAAGACGGGCAACCCGGTGCGGGGCCTCGAACACGATCACCGCCCGTTCGGCCTCCGCGGCGATGCCAACCAGGCGCGTAGCCCGCCGGCCCGCCTTAGCCGGCAGGAAACCTTCGAAGCACCAACGCTCCGTGGCGAGGCCAGAGACGACGAGCGCAGCCAGGAGAGCTGAAGGCCCGGGCACTGCCTCGACAGCGACCCCCTCCTCGATGGCAGCCCGCACCAAGCGGCCCCCCGGGTCGCTCACAAGCGGTGTGCCGGCGTCGCTCACCAAGGCTATGGTGGCGCCCGCGTGGAGGCGTTCAAGCGCCGCTGGCGTCGTGGCCGCCTCGCTGAAGCGGTGGTGGGCAACCAAGCGCTGGCCCGAGACGCCCAAGTGAGAGAGGAGCTTCCTCGTGCGGCGGGTGTCCTCGCAGTAGATGTAGCCCGCTCCGGCTAGGGCTTCTGCCGCCCTCGGGGAAAGGTCGCCGAGGTTGCCGATCGGAGTGGACACGACGACGAGCCGTCCGCCAGCCTCAAGCGCCTCAGACGTTGAAGCGGATCTCGAGGACATCGCCGTCAACGACCTCGTAATCCTTGCCCTCGACCCGCAGCTTGCCCGCGTCCCTAGCTGCCGACCAGGAGCCGAGCTCGAGCAGCTCGTCCCAATGTACGACCTCGGCGCGGATGAACCCCCGCTGGAGGTCGGAGTGGATCACGCCGGCGCACTCGGGTGCCTTCGCGCCGGCACGGAACGTCCACGCCCGGCTCTCCTTTTCCCCAGTAGTAAAAAAGGTGCGTCGGCCTAGAAGGCGATAGGCAGCCTGGGCAACCCTTGGCAGGGCCCCCTCCCCGAGGCCCAGGCCTTCCATCAGCTCGGCTCGTTCAGCCTCGGGCAGCTCCGCCGCCTCTGCTTCGAGCTTCACGCTCACCCCGAGCACTTGTGCTGTGTTGCCGAGCTCCTGAGCGACCGGCTTGGTGAAGGCTTCGGCATCTGAGACCGCTTCTTCCCCCAGGTTGACGACGGCAAGGACGGGCTTGGTAGTGAGGAGGAAAAACTGCTTCAGCTCGGCCAGCTCCTCGCCCGAAAGGCCGGCCCGGTACAGAGGGGTACCGGCCGAGAGGGCACCGTGGGCACGTTCGAGGGCACCGAGGTGGCCAGCTTGGGATTTGTCGGCCCTGGCCGCCTTTGCAGCCTTGCGACGGCGTTCGAGCTGGGTCTCAGCGCTTTGCAGGTCCGCCAAGACGAGTTCCAGCTCGAGGACCCCGAGGTCGGCAACTGGGTCGGTGCTGCCAGGCACGTTGGGGTCCTCGAAGGCACGAAGCACGAGGCAGATCGCATCCGCCTCCCGGATGCCCCCCAGGAAGCGGTTGCCGAGCCCCTCCCCCGTCGAGGAGCCTGTCACCAAGCCGGCGATGTCGACGAACTCGACGCCGGCGTGGACGACCTTGTTGGACTTGCTCATCTCGGCCAGCGCGCCCAGGCGGTGGTCGGGGACGTGGGCGATGCCGACCGAGCTCTCGGTG
>JAMDDF010000064.1:0-6014 GCA_023489205.1 Actinomycetota bacterium
CCAGATCAGGACCTTACCGGCAGGGACGGCCCTCGTGCTTTGGAGCAGGCTGCCACCGGTCCTGGCTCGGCTGCCGTTGCTGTCCGAGCGGCCGGAGTGGCCGGATGTAAAAGCCGAGGAAGCGGCTGCCAAGCGCGCCAACGACGAGGCGCGCTCGGCCTCATGGGCTCATAGGAGGTAGCAACGATGCACGACTGTCCACCCCCGTACCGACCCTTCCGCGGGGCCGACCCTCCCCACTTCGTGGATAGGCCGAGCGAAGAGGACCTCGGCACGTCAGGGATTGTCGGGGCTGCTCTCGATATCTACCAAAGCGGCCCGCGTGACCTGCGCTTCCATCGTCTCGTGGCTGGCGGCCCGGCCATTGGCAAGACTGCCTTGCTCCGCGCTCTTTGCCGTCACGTCGAGGTTCGCCTTGGATGGGCAGCCATTTTCCATCGTTGCCTGGCGAAGGAGCGCGCGATGGGCTCGCTGTCTTCGGAGGTGATCGCGAGCGTCAGCCGGCACTGGAAGGAAGTCCGTCCCTCGAGGCGCGCTCTCGCGGTGGGAGGGTCGTCGTGGGCGGACCTGAAGGGGGTCCTTGAGGGATGGGGGCGTGCGGCTTCGCTGCTTGGCAGCGGCATTCTCGTGGCTTTGGACGACGTCAACGTGCTTGGTGCCGGCGAGGCGGAGTCCTTCGGCTACCTGGCGCGCCGTCTTGCCTTCGAAGGCCTGCCCGTGGCGCTGCTATTGAGCGGGGACCTCTCGCTGGCCCAGCGCTTCGAGCGCTCGGGTTACTTCTCTGGCACGCTCTGGGCGACGGAGCTCGCTCCCTTCGACACGGGCGAGGCTCGTGAGGCCATCGTTGTCCCGGCGTCAGAGCGCGGCGTCGAGTTCGAGGAGAGGGCGCTCGAGGCGGCTTGCGCTGCGGCCGGTGGTTCGCCTCTCGAGGTCCAGCGCATCGGCTTTGCGAGCTGGGCTGCTGCGGGACGCCGCGATCGAGTGACGCTTGCCGATGTCGCCGCTGCCGCCGGGTTCACGACTGGGCGCGCGGGCGGGGGTAGGGTCGCCATGGCAGCGGTAGCGCCCAGAGTGCGGCCCCTCCGAGAGTTGGCGGCGATGGCACGGTGATGGGCCAAAATGGCAGGCAGGATCGCCGCCAACGAAGGCTTTCCTGGTGACCGGTACCGACCAGCGCCGGGTGGCGTGCCGCTATCCGAGCTCTTCGCCTGGGTCATAGGGCGTGCCGGCGCGGTCGGCGGCCAGGCCGGCCCCGACCTCGCTCCCCGAGCTTTCCCCAGCTTCCGAGGGAGGCACTTTGCGCTTGCGCTTTGCCGCTGACTTGCCCTTCTTCTTGTGGCCGGACTTCGGGGCGACTTCTCGGGCAGGTCGCTCGAGCGTGGCGGGCCGAGGGGGACTGGTGGGGCATACGGCGCCGAGCCAGGCACCCAAGACAGCCGCCAATTTGTCCTGCTCCAGGGAGTAGATAAGCCGGTTGGCGTCGCGCCTTTCGGTCACAAGGCCCGCCGATCGCAGCACCGCCAGGTGACGTGAAACCGATGGCCCCGAGATCGGGAAGAGCGATGCTATCTCCCCCGCCGCCATCTCCCCCCTGCTTAGAACCTCAAGTACGCCCCGCCTGGTGGGGTCGGAGAGGGCTTTGAACACGTTGTCGTGAACTGTTGAAAGCTCGCTGGTAGCCATCTTGGAAGTTCGCCAACTAGCTAATTGGCCAGGTTGAGCTTATCTGCCCCGGACACGGAGGCTTGGAGTTGGAGAGCTGCTTTTTGGTCAGAGACCTAGGGCGGCGCTACATGAGGGCCACGGGCTCCAGCCTTGGAGGGCTTGGAGGCGTTGCGCAGCCTGGTCCTGCATCCAGTAGGGCTCCAGGTCCGGCCGGCCCGGGTAGCCGAGCTGGGTCCAGGTGGACCAAGCGAACTGGTAGGCACCGTAAAAACCATTGCCGGTGTCCGCCTGGTAGTTGTCGCCAGATTCGCACTCGCGCAGCATGAGCCAGGCCCCACCGGCCGGGGGAGGGTAAGCGCCCGGACCTGTTGAGGCTGGCCCTGTTGAGGCTGGTCCTGTTGAGGCTGGCCCTGGTGAGGCCGTGGAGGTACCGGCCGGGGGGTTGACCGTCGTCGGTGGGCCAGCAGTCGTGGTCGTGGTCGTTGCCGGTGCGGTCGTGGCGGTCGTTGCCGGCGCGGTCGTCGTTGACGCGGTCGTCGTTGACGCGGTCGTGGTTGGCGCGGTCGTGGTTGGCGCGGTCGTGGTTGGCGCGGTCGTGGTTGGCGCGGTCGTGGTTGGCGCGGTCGTGGTCGTGGTCGAGGCTGTAGTGGTCGTCGTAGTCGTGGAGGTCGGTGCTGGCTTGATAGTGGAGGTTTTGGCGACCCGCGAGCGCAGCGTCGTCGTCGACCGAGCGGTTGACGAGGGGAGCTCGGTAGTCCTGGTGTCCTGCTTGAGGACTCCGGCGCTTGTCGTACTTGCGCTCAGCGTCGAGCCCGCCTTGCCGACGGACAGCCTCGGGTCGGTCGTCGCCGAGCCAGGCGTCGCACGCGTCGCCGTCCGCCCTGGCTCACCTGCTGTTTTATGAGTATCGGCCAGCGCAACTGGCCTCGTGCCCAGACGGTTCGCCGGGTTTGTGACTGTGGCCGACGTGAGGCCCATCGAGGTGGCGATGGCCTTTACGACACCGTTGCCGACGGGAGGGCCGGCGCTCGCTCGGTGCTTGGCCGCTTCTGCCGCTAGTTCGGAACGCGCACGAGCGATCAACACCTCGAGCGAGGCCGCTTGGCCCAGGGCGCCGCGCCTGGCCACGCCTGCCTGCCTCTCCGCTTCCAGATCTCGCGCCAGGTCTCGCTTGTAGGCGCCTAGCACTCTTGAGAGCCCAGCCTGCTCCGCGCGAAACGTTGCGAGGGTCCCAGAGAGGTCACCCACCGCAAGCCGCTCGTAGATTGCACGGTCCGCCTGAGCCACGTACTCCCCTGCGCCCGCGGCGCTGCCTGATGCGGCGGGCACGCCACCGACATAGGCAACCAGGGCTTCTCGCCGGAGGAGCAACTGCGTGTGCCAATAGCTCACTTCGAGGCCCCGCAGTCCCGCCCGTGCTGTAGCTGCCTCATCTGCGGCGTAGGTTGCGCTGGCTACATCGGCCTGGTAACGAAGGGCCAGTTGATGGGCCCGCTGCGCCACCGCAACCTCTTTCAGCTCGAGCTGGGAGAGCCGCACCGTCGGGCCGCCGAGAGGGCTCGCCGATGACGCGGTGGGAGGGCCGAGGAGCATGGCGGACGCGCTCGCGGTAGCGACGGCTGCCGCGAGGCGGGCACGGACTCTAAGAGGGCGTCCAGCCGCCCGCAGCGCCCCAACTGCCCACATGGGCTGGCGGCACGCCACGACGCTGGGACCTTAGCGGCTCCCCGCACGTGGCGCCAGTGGAAACGGCTCGCCCGCAAGCCTACCAGCCTGTTTGCCCAGTCCTACGTCCTCTCGACAAGCCCTTCATCGTGGTCCGAGCGAGGGCTGTTCAGGGGCCGGGCCAGATCAAGGAGCGACCCCGGTAGATGGCGTCTAGGTAGCGGGGGTCAACTATGGAGGCGAGGTCCAAACTGTGCCTGATCAGGTGGGAACGGACCATCAGCTGGTAACTCGGCAGCCATTGTGCGGTGTCCTCATAGCCCACTCCATGGCCGGGGAGAAGCGTCTTCCTGACGATGCCGGACTCCACCATCCAGCGCTGGACGTTTTGGTGCACGTTGTAGCCCACCTGGTACTTGGCGGCGTCCCGCACGCACGTCGTCGCGTGCGAGATGCAGAAGCTGAAGGCCTTGAACGTGGCCCTCAAGAAGTCCTCGACCGTCCCAGGGTGCGCCTTTGCCCATGCCCGATTGACATCGAATACGTTGAAAGCACCTTTTATGCCAAATGAGGCAGGATCCCACTCCCGTACCTTGTAGCCGGCGTCGCTCAGCTGTACGGGTTCGTTGGACTTGTAGGCAGTGAGCCCTTGGACCTGACCACGAGGCAGGATCGTGGGGTCGTAGCCGACGGCCACCTCCTTCAAGCTCGAGATGCGCACACCGGCCTTTTGGAGCATCGCGGTGATGTCGGGCGGCATGGAGCCCTTGTAGCCGATCGTCTTGCCATCGAGCTGGCGCAGGTTTGTGATGGAGGGCATTGTGAGGAGGACGTCAATGGTCGCGTTGCCATAGGTGGCGATCGCGTCGACGGGGATGCTGGGCGTTCCAGCCACGTCGGCGATGGCGTCCTCGGGTGACCCGAGCTCGGTGATCGTCACCTTGCCGGCGTCGACGAGCTGCGCCGACGAGGTCGGGTCCCCGTTGCCAGGCTCGAAGCGCACCTTTAGGCATAGGTCGGAGTAGAAGCCCTGTGCCTCGGCCGCTATCGGGTCGAGGATCCCAACGGAGGCCTGCCAGCTGAAGCCCGTCAGGTAGGTGATCGTGCCTGCCGCCCGGTTGGCGGCACAGCGGGACCTGCTAACGAGCACGGCTGCCCGTCTAGGCGTGGCGGCGGTGGCACTCGCAGCGGGGAAGAGCGTGGCGGCACAAGCGGCAACTGACGCAAGTGCGCAGATCGTACGGACGAGGCTGTGGCTCATCCGGCGGCGCGCCATTGGGCGGCGGTTCGTTCGGTTCGGGCTTAAACGGCTGTGGCTCATACGCCGGGGCACAGTACTGGCCGGCGACGGCCTCGAGCGAGGCGAGGCCAGGATGTTCATTCCTTGAACCCCCTCCAGCGCAGCACCTTGTCTTCGGCGACCAAGACGAGCGCGGTCAGCACGAGCCCGAAGGCGGCGAGAGTGATGATGCCCGCCCACGCGTAGCCGAGTTGGGCGTTGGCCGATTGTTGCTCGATGAAGGCGCCGAGGCCACCTGAACCCTGGGCGACCATCTCCGCGATGGCCGCCCCCACCACGGAAAGGGGCACTACGACGCGCGCCGCAGCGAACAGGTAAGGGAGGCTTGCGGGTAGCTGGAGCCGCCACAATGTCTCCCAGCGGGAGGCCGAAAGGCTTTGGAACACCTCGAGCGCGCGCGGGTCGGCCGAGCGCAACCCGGCCAGAGCGTTGATGAGGGCCGGGAAGAACGTGATGATCGCCGTCATCACGATCTTCGGGGCGTGGCCAAAGCCAAGTACCACGGTGAGCGTTGGTGCGATCGCGAGCAGAGGGCTCACGTTGAGGGTGACCGCGAGTGGGAGCACTGCCCTGGTGAGCAGGCGCGATTGGTCCATGGCAACGGCCAGCAAGACGGCGACCGCGTAGCTGATGGCAACGCCTGGCACTGCCTCGGCCAGGGTGTCGCCGCCGTAAACGAGCAGCGTGCCCAGGTGGCCCCCGAGGTCTGAGCCGACCTGTCCGATCGTGGGCAGCAAGAAGCGCTCATGAGTGGCGACGAGCTCCCAGACGAGGACTACGGCGCCGAAAGCGACCAGTGGCGGGGCCCAGGCCCCCAAGCGGAGGTGGTCAGCGAGCCGTCGCAGCGAAGGCCTCCCTCAGCAGCGCGCGCAGCTCGCGCTCTAGTTCGTGGAACGCTTCGCTGTCCTCGATACCCTCTGGGCGAGGGCGCGGGAGGGCGATGTCCACGGGTTGGCCCAATTTCCCCTGTCTCATCACGGAGACCTGGTCGGAAAGCACGACCGCTTCGGTGACGGAGTGGGTCACGAACACGACCGTCGGCCTCTCGGCTTGCCAGAGGTCCAAGAGGAGATGGGCCACGTGTTCGCGTGTGATCTCGTCAAGAGCACCAAATGGCTCGTCCATGAGCAGCACTGGCGGTGCGAAGGAGAACGCCCGAGCGATTGCGACCCGTTGGCGCATGCCGCCCGAGAGCTGCGCTGGGAGCCGGTCCATGGCATCGGAGAGCCCGAGGAGCCCGAGGATAGTTTCGGGGTCGCGCGGCTGGCACTCTGCTCTCCGGTTCAGCTGAAGAGGGAGTTTGACGTTGTCGAGGACGCTGCGCCAGGGCAGGAGGGCCGGCGACTGGGGCACCCAGCCCAGGTGCTTGCGGCGGCTTGCCTCT
>JAMDDF010000064.1:6024-7383 GCA_023489205.1 Actinomycetota bacterium
AAGTACGCGCAGAAGCGTTGACTTGCCGACCCCGCTCGGCCCGACGATCGTGAAGAAGCTCCCACGGCGGATGGCGAGATCTACTCCGTCAAGCGCTGGCGTGCTCATCTTCGGGAAACGCTTTGTGACCTTGGAGAGCAAGATAAGGCCCGCTTCAGGGCCGTCTCCGGCAGCGGCGGCCCTCGCCTCCTGCCCGCTCGGCCCCGGGCTGAGTGCGGTGTTCCCTGTGGGGGTACTAGCGGCGGCGCGCATGGTCGAGTGCCACCATATGGGGCCCAAGGTGGCTGAGATGCACCGGTCCTACCCAGCTTGGGTTTGCGCCGGGTGCCCGGCCATCGCCTCAGTGGAGCTCGTGGTAGGCGCCGTAGCCACCAGCGGCCAGAGCCGCAGCTACCATGCACAGCATCGCTACAGACAAGATGATGTCCGCCCTTTTGGACACAAGGCCGTAAATGCCCGTGGCCTGGGCAATTACCAGCAGGGCACCAGCCACGTAAAAAGGTGTCATTTGCTATGCGCCACGAGGTCGCGCGAAGGAACGGCCATCTCACCCGAGGATAGTCTTCCGTTCGACACGCCTGGTGCCACGAGGCGTGGGGAGGGTTCGCCACGCCGCACTCGGCGCCGTGGTCGGGGGACCGAGGGCTTGCCCACCGGTACCTCGCCCACCGGTACCTCGCCCACCGGTACCTCGCCCACCGGTACCTCGCCCACCGGTACCTCGCGCGTGGCGTGCGCGTGAGCGGGATGCTCCTGACAGGTGGTGCGAGCCGGCGAATGGGTTTTGACAAGGCTTGCCTTGAGGTAGGAGGCGTGCGCAATGCCGTGCGCCTGGCCGGCGTCCTCGCTCGGGTGGCCTGGCCTCTGGTGGAGGTTGGCGTCGGGTGTTCCGGGCTCCCCTCCGTCTTAGAAGAGCCCCGAGGCGAAGGACCGCTCGTGGCCCTTTGCGCCGGCGCTGAATGCTTAACTGGGCTCGGCTGCACAGGGCCGGCGCTCGTGCTGGCGTGTGACCTCCCCTTCATGACCGCCGGGGCACTGGCGGTCCTGGCCCGCTGGCCGGGCGGTGCGAGTGCGGTCCCAATGGTCGGTGGACGGCCGCAGCCCCTTTGTGCGAGGTGGTCGTCCTCGGACCTGGCCATTGCTAAGGAACTTGTGGCGGCGGGGGAGAGGTCGATGAGGTCACTACTTGGGGCGGCAAGCATCGAGGTGCTCGACGAGGCCAACTGGTCGGGGCGCGCGCGCCGTCTCTTCGCCGACGCCGATACTCCCGAAGATCTGCACCGCCTCGGCATCGCCGCCCCCCAGTAGACCAGCGCCCCCAGTAGACCGCGCCTCCGTGGACGTCAGGGGCTAGCGGTG
>JAMDDF010000024.1 GCA_023489205.1 Actinomycetota bacterium
TCCTGCCCGCCTGCACGCTCCTGGTCACCGCCATTGGCGGCTGGATCCTCACTATGAGGAACACCGTGATAACGGTGCTCGCCGAGGACTACGTGCGGATGGCCCGAGCCAAGGGCCTACGGCCGTGGACCGTGATGTGGGGCTATGCCGGCCGCAACGCGATCCTTCCCAACCTGACTGGCTTTGCCATGTCCCTCGGGTTCGTCGTAAGCGGGGCCATCCTGGTCGAGTACGTCTTCAATTACCCGGGAGTGGGCTGGATGCTGCTCCAATCCGTCGAGAACGAGGACTACGGCCTCATGCAGGCACTCTTCTTGTTGATCACCGTGGCCGTCCTGCTGGCCATACTCATTTCCGACGTCCTCACGGCCCTCCTCGACCCCCGTACCCGCGAGCTGCGCTGATGACGACCCTCACCGCCACGACGGCCGCCGGTGGGGAGGCTCAGGCCCCGGGCACGGGCCAACGCCGGCGTGGGGTCAAGTTCTGGCGAGCCGTCAGGCACAACCGCAAGGCAACCGCCGGCGCGGTGTTGCTCCTTTTCTTCCTCGTCTTGGCCGTGTTCCCAGGCCAGATCGCCCCTTACAGTGGGACCGCGGAGATTTTCCAGCCAGGCCTCGGCCCGTCGGGTGCGCACTGGTTCGGTACGACCGCCTATGGCCAAGACGTCCTGTCGCAATTGATCTGGGGCACAAGGCAGTCGTTGATAATTGCCTTCGCCGTGGGCGCCCTGGCGACCTGCATCGCGGTCATGATCGGCGTATCCGCCGCCTACTTGCGGGGCGCCTGGGACGGCGTGCTGTCGCTCATAACAGACGTGTTGCTCGTCATACCCGTCTTCCCACTGATCATCGTGATCGCTGCCTACCTGAAAAGCGCCGGCACGCTCATGATGATCATCGTCTTGGGCGCCCTTGGCTGGTCCTACGGCGCTCGCCAGCTGCGCGCTCAGGCGCTATCGCTGCGCGACCGCGACTTCCTCGAGGCCGCTCGCGTCCGGGGCGAGCGCCGGGGCTACACGATCGTCGTGGAAGTCCTGCCCACGATGACCTCGCTCATCGTCGCCAGTTTCCTCGGTACGGCCGTGTACGCAGTCCTGACAGCGGCCGGCCTGCAGTTCGTGGGATTGGGCAACCCCAACATGCAGAGCTGGGGCACGATGCTCTATTGGGCTGAAAACAACGAAGCCCTGGGCGCCGGCATGCCCCTGTGGGCCCTCACGCCCGGTGTGTGCGTAGCCTTGCTTGGTGCGGCGCTCGCGCTCTTGAACTACGCCTTCGACGAGATCTCCAACCCTGCGCTTCGCCCAGTCCGTGCCCGGGCCAAAAGAGCACAGCGCCTTGCACCGACCTCGCAGAGCCCAAACGACGGCGGTGACGACCAAGAGGTCAGGTCCGAAACGGGAACTGCCTTGCCGCCCCAAGCCACGCCCGGCCCGGACGCTCCTCCTGGCCGGCCGCTGCTTTCCGTCCGCCAGCTCTCGGTCGGGTACGCCACGGGCTCTGGCTTCGTTCGGGCGGTAGATGGGGTGGACCTTGACTTGGCGCCAGGAGAGTTCCTCGCCATCGTAGGTGAGAGCGGCTGTGGCAAATCCACGCTCCTTTTCGCCCTGGCCCGCCTGCTCAACCCGCCAGCGACGATCACCGGGGGGACCATCGACTTCAAGGGCCACAACATGGTAGACATAACCGAAAAGCGGCTCCGTTACGTCCGTTGGCAGGAGTACTCGGTCGTGATGCAAAGCGCCATGAACGCCCTCAACCCGGTCATGACCGTGGCCCAGCAGATGGCCGACGTCTGCCGGGCGCACACAGAGATGACGAGCGCCGAGATCGAACGGCGTTCCCGTGAAGTCTTGCGGCTTGTTTCCATCGACCCAGTCCATTTGAACAGCTACCCCCACCAGCTCTCGGGTGGGATGCGCCAGCGAGCCATGATCGCAATGGCGCTGCTTTTCACGCCTGACCTCGTGATCATGGACGAGCCTACGTCGGCCTTGGACGTGGTCGCTCAGCGCTCCCTCATGGCCCAGGTGAAGGAGCTCCAAAAAAGGCTCGGTTTCGCCGTCATCTTTGTCACCCATGACATGTCGCTCGTGAGCCATTTCGCAGACCGGCTGATGGTCATGTACGCGGGGCAGGTGGCAGAGATCGGGCCCACGGGCGACATTTTCTCCGACCCGCTCCATCCCTACGCGCGCGGCCTGATCGAAGCGTTCCCCTCGATACGAGGGCCCAAGGTCCTCCTTTCGGGGATACCTGGCTACCCACCCGACCTCGTCAACCCGCCCACGGGATGCCGCTTCCACCCACGCTGCCCGTGGGCTGTGCCCGAGTGTGCTCTTGAGCAACCGGCGGTCTACGTGCGGGGCTCGACAGCAGTTAGGTGCTCTATCTATAAGGACGAGGGCAAACAGGGGCTCCCAGACAAGGGGAACCTGGACAAGCCAACCTCGTCGACCACGGTCCAGGCGCTGGCGCCCTTCAGCGAAGCAAACGCGTCGCGTCCGGCAACTGCCGATGGCACCGGAGGGCACCTCGTCCAGACGAGCGCGCTCACGCGGCATTTCCGCATCGGTGGGCTCGTTAGAGGACGCACCCTTCACGCCGTAGAAGACCTGGAGCTGGTTATTGGTAGGAAGGAAATAGTCGCCCTTGTGGGCGAGAGCGGCAGCGGCAAGAGCACGGTAGCCCGCTTGCTGGCCAAGGTCTACCCGCCGACCACAGGCCAGATCCTCTTCGAAGGGGCTCGCGTGGCCCAGTTGAGGGGTAGAGCTTCGGCACTTGCCTACCGCAGCCAGGTCCCTATGGTCTTCCAGGACCCCTTCAGCTCGATGAACCCTGTCTTCCACGTAAGCCACGGGATCCTTCGGGCCATGAAGCTCCACCGCAGGGACCTGGACAAGGCCGCCCGGCAAGCAGAGGCGGTGAGGGTCATGGAAGCGGTGGGATTGGTTCCCGCACAGGCGATGCTCGAAAAGTACCCATACGAGATGAGCGGCGGCCAGCGTCAGCGGGTCGGCTTCGCCCAAGCCCTCGCCCTGCGGCCTAAGCTCATCGTCGCCGACGAGCCCGTCTCGATGCTGGACGTGTCGATCCGAGTCGGCCTGCTCAACCTGATGGTCAAATTACGCGAGGAGGAGGGGGTCTCCTTCCTCTACATAACTCACGATATTGCAAGTGCTCGTTACGTCGCGGACCGGGTCCTCGTAATGTACGCGGGCCGCATCGTCGAACAGGGGCCAACTGAACAGGTCCTGGCGGATCCCAGGCACCCCTATACCAAGCTGCTGCTCCGTGCCGCGCCCGACCCTCGCGCCCCCCTCGACCTGTCCGAGGCGGCTGACGCGGGCGAGCCCCCCAAGGTAGTTGACCCGAAGCCGGGCTGCGCGTTCGCACCTCGCTGCCCAGTGGCCATCGAGCAATGCCGTCGCATCACACCGGTCCTCGGCGAAGTAGCCCCGCTGCAGTTGGCAGCGTGCCACGTAGCTCAAAGGGAATCGGCTTCTCTTGCCCGCAAAACAGCGCCAGCCGGACAGCCACATCAGCCGCCGTCGGGGTCGCCGGCCTCGGTCACCTCGGGCGAGAGCGGCGGCAGCACACCGCCGCCAGCCGCGCTGAAGTGACGTCCTTGGTCCCCCAAGGCGCGCGCGAACATGCGCCGCACCGTACCGGCCTGGTTTCGTTCGGTTCGGTTTTCCTAGAAGTCGTCTTCGGCCACACCCCCAGGCTGCCTCTGCCCGGTGAGGAGATTTTCGTCGACTCCTTCGCCTTTTCTTGCGGCGGCGCGGTGACCTCGGCTGTTGCGGCCAGGCGGGCCGGCGCCTCGGCGGCAATTGCGACCCAGCTCGGCAACGACCTCGGGTCCCGCCTGGCGGAAAGGCTCTGCCTGCAAGAGGGGGTGGACATGTCCCCATCGGAACGGGTGAACGGGCCTGTCGCTGGAATAACGGTCGTGCTCAACTACGACGGCGACAGGGCATTTGTCACCCACATGCCGCCCGGCCCTGCTCCTCGGCAACCTCAACCCGAGCGCTGGTGCGAGGTCCTAGAAGAACTCCGGCCCGCCTGGGCATACCTCCACGCCGGCCCGGATGCCATCGCTGTCCTCAAGACCGCGCGCTCGGTTGGGACGTGTGCCGTGCTGGACACCAACTTAGAAGAGATAGAGGAGTTCCCTGACGTCGTCGTCGAATGTGCCCACCTCGCTCAGCTGTTCCTACCAAACGAGGAGGAGCTAAGACGCGTCACTGGCTCCGGCAACATCGACGAAGCACTGGCAAAGGCCGCTACGTGGTCACCTTGGGTAGTAGTAAAGCGCGGCCCGGAAGGGGCGGTAGTGGCCGAAGGTGCAAGGACGACGATCGTGAGCGAGGGTCTGAAGGACGTAGAGGTGAAGGATCTGACCGGTGCGGGCGATGCGTTCGCTGGCGGCCTCATAGGGGCGCTGGTAGGGGGAGCGAGCCTGCTTGAAGCCGTTTCAGTTGCCAATGCGTCGGGCTCGGAAGCGGCAGCCCGCCTAGGCGCCTCCGGCGCGATGGACCTTGCCCGAGAACTTGCCAGTGAAGTTCGGGGGCCATGACGAAGCCGGTTCGGCCAGGTGACGAGCTGGCCAAAGAGGAGAGGAGAAAAAGCAGTGAAATTGGCAATACTCGGTGGAGGAGGGGTGCGCATGCCTGCCTTCGTGCGCGCCGTCCTGACCGGTGGGGCTTCGTTCCCGGGTGGGGAGCTCTTCGATGAGATCGCCCTCTGGGAACCCGACCCCACGCGCAGGCACACCACTGGCCGCCTAGCAGTAGAACTGGCTGGTGCCCTCGGTCGGCCAGGGGTCGTGACGCTCTCAGCAGACGCCGAGGAAGCTTTTACGGGGGCAAGTTTTGTCTTTTCGGCCGTCCGGGTCGGCGGCGACCAGGGCCGGGTAATCGACGAACAGGTGGCCTTGAAGCGTGGCCTAGTCGGTCAGGAGACTACTGGACCAGGAGGGGCGATGATGGCCCTCCGGACGATCCCGGTCGTCCTCGAGTACAGCGAAATGCTCCGCCGCTGCTCACCAGAAGCCGTCCTCATAAACTTCACGAACCCCGCCGGCGCCATTACCCAGGCGCTCTCCCTCCATGGCAGGGTGCCGGTGGTGGGTGTTTGCGACACGCCCGGCGGCGCCCTCGAAAGACTTGCCGATTTCCTGGACGTCTTGCCCGGCGAGACTTCTTGGCTCTACTCAGGCCTCAACCACCTTGGTTGGGTGACCTCTTTCAAGGTTGCCGGGGAGGAGCGGATCGAGGACCTGCTCCACCGCTATGAGGAACTGCAGCGTTTCGACCACCGCTTCGCCGCCTTCGATGCTGAGATGGTCCGCAAGGTGGGTGCGATCCCGACCGAGTACGTGTTTTACTTCTACGATCCCCGCCGCTACGTGGACGGCGTTTCCCGTGCTGGCTCAAGCCGCGGGCAAGATGTCCTCCGCCTAAACGAAGAGCTTCTCGCGGGCATTTCGCGCGCTTTCGACAAAGGCGGCGTGAAGGAGGCGTGGTCTACGTACTCGACAGTCCTGGGCGTCCGGCGCGACACCTACATGCGGACAGACACCGAGGGCGACAACCGCCAAGCGCAGGCCCGGGCCGTGCGTGCTGAAAGGGCACCCGAACAGCTCGAGGAGGCCAAGATAGGCGGTTACGAGGGCGTGGCACTGCGGGTGATCGCGGGCCTAACCTCACGCCAGCCAGCGCGAGTCATCGTGAACACGCGAAACGCTGGCTCAGCGGTCGGTTTCCTTGATCCCGACGACGTAGTTGAAGTGCCCTCCTATGTCTATGGCGGGGGTATCCAGCCCCTTGCGGTCGGTGAGCTCCCCCGCCCGGCGCGTGGCCTGGTGACCCAGGTGAAGGAGTACGAACGGGCCTTGGTCGAAGCTGCGGTCACCGGCGACGCTGGCTTGGCTGAGATCGCCCTCGCGCTCCATCCCCTTGTCCCCGGCATCAGTTCCGCAAAGGAGCTACTGGCCGAGTACCGCGAGCTCCACGGGCCTCACCTCGCGTACCTCAAGTGATGCCCAAGCATCCTGGAGCCCGCCAACCTGGCCTCCTGGAGCCCACCAAAGGGCTCGGTCAGTTGACTTCCCGCCTGTCTTCGAGGGCCATCGCCAGCGTGAGCTCGTCTGCGAACTCGAGCTCGCTCCCTACGGGCAAGCCGACAGCCATCTTTGTCACCTTTAGCTCTACCGGGAGGTGCTTGAACTCCCGTACCAGGTACATGGCAGTTGCAGACCCCTCCTGATCAGGGTCTGTGCACAATATGACCTCCCGCACCCCCTCGGCTTCGATCCGGGCGAGGAGCTCTTTTATGCGCAGATGCTCAGCAAAGACGCCATCGATGGGGCTGAGCGCACCCATGAGGACGTGGTAGCGGCCCTTGAACCAACCGGACTTTTCGATCGGCACGATATGCCTCGGCTCTTCGACAACGCAGAGCACCGAGGGGTCGCGCCGTGGGTTGGAACAGATCTCGCACTCGACGCCAGCACTCGCCTCGCTCCCAGGGTCGGCCTCGGCGAAGTTGAAGCAACGTCGGCACCAGGTGACCCTGCTTTTAGCCCCACCGATCACGTTGGCTAGACGTGCCACGTCTTCGACCGGAGATTTCAAGAGGTGAAAAGCGATCCTCTGCGCCGATTTTGGCCCGATGCCGGGGAGGCGTCCCAGCTCGTCGATCAGCTCCTGGACGGGGGCAGCGTACATGGTCTGTGGTCGTCCCTCCCCTGCTCAGCTCTCGACCACAGCGCCAGGGAAGATGTCTAGGATCCGTTGCTCGGCGCTCACCTCGGCGACCGCCGGTGCCTCCGTCAGCTCGTCGAGGTCGTAGGCATCTTCTTCGGGGACGGGTCCCGCTGGCTCGTGGGAAGGAGGAGCCGCTTGCTCGTCAAGGACGATGCGCAACGGCACCGGGCGCCCGAAGTACTTTGCCAGCGCCGCTTCCGCTTCGGCTGCGAACTTGCTCGCGCGCGTCACCCAGCTCAGGTCCGGCAATGCGAAGACGGCCGCATCGCCCACCTCTGTGAAGTGGCCCTGGCCGAGATAAGCCTGCGCGGGGCGGCCCAAGCTACCTAGCACCGTGTCGCCCCACGCCTTGGTGAGCTCGTCACGCGTCGGGAGGGCTGGCCCCGACCTCGGTGCGGGTGCATGGCTACTCGCCCCGCTTCCTCCGGTGGTCCCGGCCACCTCGGGTGACGGAGGCATGCCCGGCTCGGGGGCCGGCA
>JAMDDF010000026.1:0-357 GCA_023489205.1 Actinomycetota bacterium
AACACCTGTGCCGGTTGTTACACGTAATAACCGGCGTTGGCTATGACGTGCATGAGCCGGGCTCCGATCAGCGCGGCAATGACAACGTAGACCGCCGTACGCTTCACCCATTCGTAGGGGTACCCGTGCTGGCGAAGCCGCCGGCTCAAGTAGTAGTACGCGAAGTAAAAGGTGACGGCGAGGCCGAGGCCGTAGGTATGGAACACGAGCGGCCCGAGGTGCCACGAGACCGGTATCGGCTTCACCCCGGGCGACCTCCTGGGTGACCCGCGGCCGAGGGGGTTGCAACTGCCATGTGGCGACCAGCCTACCGGTGCCGCCGTGAAAGCTCTTCTCGCGCCGGGCGCCCTCGGCCTG
>JAMDDF010000026.1:367-7219 GCA_023489205.1 Actinomycetota bacterium
TCGCCACATGGCAGTTGCAACCCCCTCGGCCTGACCGAGGCGGCCCGCTCAGGTCACGCCGGCCGGCCTAGCCGTCACCGCCCCCCTTCTCGAGCGGGTTCGCCACCCCGCCCCGTGGGGCTGGGTATTCACCGACGAGTGTGCCGGCGTCGTCGCCGTGGCGTCGGGCCAGTCCATCGAACGGGGGCTCGGACGTCCGCGGCAACCCACATGCAGGACCTGCCCGACGGCGGTTGACCAGGAAGAGCGCTCCAGCAACAGCCAGAGCAGCCAGCCACCCCACGGCGGCGCTGCCCGAGAGGGTGGCCACGACGAGGCCAGTCACCAACGTAGGAAATGCCAGTCGTGCGAGCGAACACATCGTCTTGCCGTCCCTTAGCCTCTCTACGCTAGGTCCTGCCCTTCACTATACCCCCTATGGTATCAGAGCTACGATGACGCGCTGCAGGCCACTACCGGTTGCGTACCTCCCCTAAGACGGTTCGGCCGTCTAGGGGCCACCACCTCGGGGACCGCGAACTTGCCATCTCTCGCACTCGCCGTCGCTTCGCTTTGGGGTTTTGCGCCGTCCGCGACGGAGGAAAGGAGGTCGGGGCTCGCCGGCGGGCAAAGTGCCATTACGAAAAGGCTGACCCCAGCGGCCACGTCCACGAGGACCCGAGTAATGCGATGATGACGGCGAAGCGTTTAGCTTTGTACCCGAGGGAGAAGGCGCCCGGGCAACCGACGAAGGAGCGCAGCTGGACTCGCGCTGGCAGCTTGTGCCTCGGGAGCTACTCGAACTGCCCGGCGAGCGCCGTGAGCTTCGCAACGTATGCCGGCCAGTCATAACCCTCGGGCAAGTTGGTGTTGCCCAGCCGGTAGCCCACGGACGCGTCCTGCTGCTCGCGCATGATGTCGGCGTGACCGGCGTGCCGCGCGACGTCGTAAGTCACGTGGACGATGACACGGTGGAGGGAAACCTCCTGTCGCCCAGGTCGCCACCACGGCACCCGCCCGCGGGCGTCAAGGGACAATTCCTCGATCGTCTGGTCGGCGAAAGCCCACACCCGGCGGTACAGGTCGATCAGCCCGTCTTTGGTCTCGTCTGCCCTTGCGTACCAGTCGGCCTGTGGGTCCTGGGTGTATGTATCCATAGCCACCAGCTCCGATGGGATTGGGAACTCGCGCCCGAACGTAGGCCCGAAATATCCAGCCTCCACATTGAGACAGTGCTTGACCACTCCGAGGAGGTTGTTGCCTGTCGGCGTCCGGGGCATCCTCGCGTCGTGCTCGCTCAGCCCGTCAAGCTTCCACACGACCGCGTCGCGGGCCTCCTGCAGGTAGTGGCGGAGCACGGTCTTCGGATCGCTCATGTCCGACATGCACCCCAGTCTGCCGCGCCCATCGAAGGGGGACCACCTTCCTCGCCCGCACGGGCGCACCTGCACGAGCGCCTGGCACGGCGACGCACAGCGTCGCACGGCGCCCAACTCCATGAGTAGTGCTGGCGACGCAGATGGCTTCCCGTGCAGCAGGTGGCACCTAGGCTTGGATGCCGTGAACGCTCCGGTGAAAGTAAGGCCGCTTGTGGACGACGACGTACCCGCAGCCCAGGAGGTTGCCCATAGTGCCCTACGGGAGGCTGGAAAGCGTTACGGCTGGACGATGCCGGAGCTCGACGAAGTCACCCGTGCCCGAGGCGAACAGAGGATCCGCCACTGCCTCGCCCACGACCCAGATGGCGCCTTTGTGGCCGACGTTGCAGGTGAAGTCGTTGGCGTTGGCCTAGCTACGGTGCGCACCAACCAGTGGTTCCTCTCGCTGTTGACCATCAGCACCGCCCTGCAAGGGCAAGGCGCCGGCCGGCAACTTCTCGAGGCAACCATGGGAACCCTCCGCGGGCCCGGCGCGATCTGCGCCAGCGATGACCCGAAGGCGCTACGTCGCTACCGTTCGGCGGGGTTCGCATTGCAGCCAACCTACGAGGCCAAAGGAGCGCTCGACCGCTCCCGGCTCCCTCGCGTCACTGGGGTCCGGGAGGGTTCCTACGATGGGGACAGGGACCTCGTCGAGGAGGTAGGCACCGCGTTGCGGAAAGCTCCCCACGGCCCGGACATGGACTTCTACGCGGAGGGGGGCCTGCCACTCTATGTGACTGACACGCCCGCTGGCCGCGGTTACGTGCTCTGCCGCGACGCCGGGCCCTCCCTCCTAGGCGCCACCACCGAGGAGGCCGCCTCCCGGCTTCTTTGGACCGCATTGGCCGAGACCACCGAAGACGAAGTAACCGTCGCTTGGTTGACCTCCAACCAGCAATGGGCCCTCGACGTGGTCCTCGACGCACACCTCGCCCTACGGCCCCGAGGGAGCCGATGCCTCCGAGGTGACCTGGGCCCGATGGCCCCCTACATCCCAAACGGAGCGCTCGGCTAGCCGACTCGCCGCTAGGCAGGCCAGCCTCTTCCCCTCTTTATCGATCGGCGCCCGAATTGACGGTTAACCTCTCACGTCGCGGGTATATGCCGAGACATGGCCCACGGCTCCTTCGAAAACTACGAGCCCCTCTACGACGCCACGCGAGCCAGCCCCTTCCGCCAGGACTGGCAGCGCGCACCCGCCTGCCTCGCCCCAACTTCGCCAGTTTCGCCATTGGGACCAGGACCTGGCCCTAGCTCCGGCCTAGTCGAACACCATGGGCACATTGTGATAGCAACCCAATACCTCTGGAACGCGACCGTCCCCGGGCGTCGCTACCGGCGAACGTGGGGGCGGCACCCATGAAACCCTCCGAGGCGGTCCGGCTCCTACGGATAAAGAGGCCGGCGCCACCTTATGGCGCCTACAGCCTGGCACGGTGCTACAGCATCGAAGACGTCGCTCGGGTCGCCCGCCGGCGGCTACCCCTCGGGGCCCGTGCCTACCTCGACACCGGTGGCGCAGGTGAGTACACCCTTCATCGCAACAGGTCTGCCCTGGACCTCATCGAGTTCCTGCCCCACCAGCCCCGGGAAGTCACTTCGATCGACACAACCACGACCATACTCGGCCAGCGGGCCCCTCTCCCGATCGTTCTCTCCCCGGTGGGAGCCCCTCGCCTTTTTCACCACGAAGGCGAACGCGCCGTAGCGCGAGCTGCCTGTCACGCAGGCATCCCTTACGGCGTCTCTACCCTCGCCACCGTACCGGTGGAAGAAATCGCCGCTAATTCCAAGTCACCCCTATGGTTCCAGCTCTACGTGTGGGGGGACCGTCGTGATGCTCAACGCGCGGTGGAGCGCGCCCGGGATGCCGGTTTCAGCGCCCTCCTCCTCTCCGTCGACACAAATGTCCGCGCGACCAGGGAACGAGAACAACACACGGGTCTCGACCTTCCGACACCCGAGCTCGCCATAACTACTTTCTTGGAAGGGGTCCTCCACCCTACTTGGACATGGCATTTCCTCACCTCAGAACAAATCTCCTTCCCGAATATTGGCCCTCCAGACCATCGCTCGCGCGAAAAGATCAAGGGGATGTTCGACGGAACCGTCACCTGGAAAGACCTAGAGTGGATCCGAAAGCTCTGGCACGGCCCCATCCTCTTGAAGGGAGTCTTGCGCCCCGACGAGGCCATCCGAGCGGCCGAAGAAGGCCTGGATGGCGTGGTCGTCAGCAATCACGGGGGCCGCCAGCTCGACCACGTCCCGGCTACCATCGACGTGCTCCCAGACATTGTAGACGCTGCGGGGGGGCCGCCTGAAGTCCTGGTCGACTCGGGCTTCCGCCGTGGGAGCGATATCGCCGCGGCGCTTGCGCTCGGCGCCAAGGCCGTACTGGTCGGCCGAGCCCACCTCTACGGGCTCGCAGCCGCTGGCGAGGCGGGCGTCCGCCACTGCATAGACATACTTGCCAGCGAGCTGCGTACGACTATGGCCTTATGCGGTACACCGACTTTAAGTGACCTTGACCGCGACATCCTCAGACTGAGGCCGGAATGAGGCCGGGATGACGACTCACCCAGCACGGAACCGCTTTGTCGCATGGATAGCGGGACTCCCCGCGCCGGGCGGCTTCCTCTTCGGCTTCGACGCAGGCCCAGTAACCCCAAGGGTGAGGCGACGAACAACAGGAGCGCTACCTGCAGGGCCTCCAAGCTGGTCCCCTCACGACGGCGGCCAGGCGTCCCTCTCTAACGCCGGGGCGTCGGAAGAAGGAGGCTGCAAGATCCCCCCAGGCGATGCCGCGCCGGAAGGTGGCCCGCTCGCAGCGGGGGCCGTCATAGCGGTGGCCCCGCCAGTCGGCGCCGAGGTTTCAGCCGGGGACGTGGCATCAGGGGCCGTGGCGACGATCTCTTCTTGGCCTGGAAGCGCCGTAGGCGCGGTTTGCGGACCGGCCGGGGGGACGCGAGAAAGCTGGACCTCTCGCTCCGGAACAGATGACTTGAGCGACATCGCCCCGAAGGCCGCCAACAACAAGCCAGGCCCGAGGTCGGCGCCCACCTTGTTGGCGAGCGCAGCCAGTGACTCCGTGCTCGGTCCATAAGCCGGCGCGGACTGAAAGACGTGCGCGGCAACAGGCCCTATCACGAGCCAGGCCCCTGCCGCTATGGTCAACGTGCCCGCTATGGCGAGCGACCCACGCGACGCGCTCAAGGCCCGGGCCTCGGAGAGCACCATCAGGCCCGCAACAAACGCTACAGCCCCAGGGAGCAGGTGCAATAGCCAGTTGGTAGTCGTCCAAGACCAGGCAACCGCGGTCGTTGCGTTATAACCAAACTCCGGTCCAACAAAACCGACGATGGCTGCCCAAGCCCCCAGTAGGACAATGGCAAGACCCACGAACCCGAGCCCAGCGGGGCGCGCGATTGTGAGCCTCGGCCAGCGCCGGTAAGCAAGTGTTTGTGCCATAATTGCACCTCCCATAATGTTGGTACAGCTCCAGATCCTGCCCCGGGCCGCGCGAGCCCAAACCTTCGTTGGTTCTTACAGGCATGATCTCCATATTGGCCCATAGCGCTCTCCCAGCCATGTTCAACTTTTATATTGACGGTCGCGCAACCGTTCTTACCTTCCTCACCGGCCCAGCTCCCCGCGCTTCGAGCGCGCGCCGCGGCATGGGTAAGGACCGGGCCGGTCATGGCCAGGAAAAGGACCGTCAGCCAGGTGGCGGTCGTTTTGGACGCCCAACCGACCTTTACCGTAACCGCAAGCGCCACCATCACCGGAGCCACAATGCCGACGGGCGCCATGTAGTGGAGCTTGCGCACCACGTCGGGCATCAGGAGCACACCGAGCGACGAGGCACCGGCCAGCAACACGGCCAAGCCAAGAAGGACGTCTACGGCCACTTGCTGAGCCATCAGGCACCACGCCCCCAGTTCGCCGCCCGCACCTGCGCGTGCTGCTGCACTATCAGTTGTTTCCCAAACGGCCACGAGACCAAACCCGCTGAGCCACAGCCCAGCAGCAGCATTCTCGGTCCTAGCCCGCGCTTTTTGCCTTACAGGCCGACGCGGGGCACGACCTCTTTCCAAAAGAACCGGAGGAAACCCGCCTGGTCGTCACCGACCTGGCTCACGTGCACCTCATCGAAGCCCGCCTCCAAGTAACTTGCGATCGATTTGGCGTGGCGCTCGGGGTCAGGCCCACACGGGATCGCCTCAGCCACCATGTCCTCTGTCACCAACTCACTTGCCTGCTCGAAGTGTGCCGGCACTGGGAGATCCTGGTTGAGTTCACCCGGCAGCACGTTGACGCGCCACTTGTCGAAGGCCAGGTGCCTGCATTTAGCCTCGTCCTGGCCCCAGCACACCTTCGTCGCCGCCACGGCAGGCCCCCTGCCCCCAGCCTCACGCCACCGCTCCAAGCTGCCGGTGTCAGGCACCACCGTCACGTAACCATCGCCGTCATTAGCCGCCATCTCGACCGCGCGCGGCCCGAACCCAGACATGAGCACCGGCGGAGGTTCCTCGGGCAGTGTATAGAGCCGGGCGTTTTCCACCACGTAGTGGGGACCATAGTGGGTCACCTCGCCTCCTTCCCACAGCTTCCTCATAACCGCCACCGCCTCTTGCAGCATCTCCAGGCGCACTGGCGCCGGCGGCCAACGGACACCCGTTATGTGCTCATTCAGCGCTTCGCCGCTACCGACGCCGAGGCGAAAGCGGCCGTCGAGGAGAACCTGGCTCGTGGCGGCCGCTTGAGCAAGCACGGCAGGGTGTACCCGCACAGTTGGGCAGGTGACCCCCGTGGTCACCCTCAACCTCGTCCTAGCCCCGATTGCCCCAACTACGCTCCACACAAAGGGACTTTGGCCTTGCGATCCCAGCCACGGATGGTAGTGGTCAGATATGAAGACGTCGTGGAACCCCGACTCCTCTCCCATGACCGCGTAGTTCAAGAGGGCGCGAGGCCCGTGCTCCTCCGACGAGAGGAAGTACCCGACTGTAGCCATAATGTTTGTTCTCCTTTCGGCGCCATAACCTCCAGGTGCGGCGCGGCTGCACGCCTGTGACTGGTACCGGTGCTCGGGGTGTGCTGGCACCCATGGTTGGTACCCCGTGACCGCCACAAAAAACGCGCGCACACGAGGACCTCTCGCGACTGGCTGCCCCAGTTCTCAGTTTTGGCTGTCTTGTAGGTGGGTACCAGCGCGACCGCACCCCTACGAAGGAGGAGGCGTTTACTTTGAACATCACGTCACAAGCGGCACAAGCCATCAATTCGCTCACTGCGGGCCACCCTGGTGCCGGGCTAAGGATCTCGTCTCGGGTCAATAAGCCACGCGGCGGCGAGGTCGACCTAACTCTCTCCATCGTGAGCTCGCCGGCTGACACCGACGCAACGGTGAAGGACAATGGGGCACAAGTGTTCCTCGAAGACAGAGTCGCTC
>JAMDDF010000075.1 GCA_023489205.1 Actinomycetota bacterium
GCGCGGCGGCGTCGTAAAGTGACCAAAGACCCCGCGGGGTGGGCCTACAACCTGCTCGTCCTTTTGCACATAATCTGTGCCGTCGCCGGGTTTGGCGCGGTCGTGTACCGTGGTTTCCTGCTGGAGGTGGCTCGCCGGCGGGGAGCAGCAGGTGCGGCCGAAGCCGGTGTGCTGGCGGTCTACGGCCAGGTTTCGCAGTTCGCGGAGATCCTCATATACGGGGTGGTCGTGTTCGGGTTGGCCGCCCTCGGAGAAGAGGGGCACTCGTCCGATTTCGGCAAGGCGTGGGTCGTCGCCGCCCTCGTCGTCTATTTCGTGATGGTCGGCCTGCTCCACGGCATGGTGCGTCCGGCCGAACGTGACTACCGGCGGACCATGCTCGCGCTCGCCCAGGCACCGCCCGTCAAGCCGCCGGCGCGGCCCCCTGAGCTCGACCGGCTCGACGGCCTCTACCGCCGGATAAGCGCAGGTACCGGCCTGTTCAACGTGCTTTTGCTGGGCGCGCTGTACCTGATGGTGTTCAAGCCCTGAACTGAACGCTCGGCCGAAAAATGTCCACTTTTTCAAAAAGTGTCGTGCTTGTCGCCAAATGCGCCCCGAACGCGTCAGAAGTTACCGGAGGCGTCAGAAGTCGTCGCCGGCAGGCCCGGGCTCAGACCTGCTGGACTGCAGCATCGCCGTCGAAGGAGACCTGCACGTGCTGCTCGGGCCGGCGCTTGTTTTGGAGCGCTTGAGCGGCAAGCGAGGAGCGGTCGGCCTCGGTGAGCGGGGGCTGCACGAGCGAGCGGGGGAAGAGCCGGCGGGCGAGGACCACGTTCAGCTCGGCCGCATATACGGTGAGCTCCGATATCAAGTAGATCCAGGCGAAAAGACCTATCACTATGCCAAATGTCCCGTAGAGGGAATTGTCGTTTTTCAGGTAATGGCCGACGACGAAGCCTCCGAAGGACTGGAGCACGGTCCAGCCGATCCCGGCGAGGACGGCGCCTGGTACCAGCTGGCGGAGCTTCACCACCGCTGGGGTGAGGATGCGGAAAGCAAACAGGTAGTCGGCGAAGTTCACCAAGCCCGACGCGGCACCGCCCGCCACGGCGAGGCCGAGGGAACCATGTGCCGCCGGCACGGCAGCGCCGAGGAAGGTCCCGACGACGAGGCCCACGCCGAGCACGGCGAGGAAGCCGAGGCTGCGGGCAAGGCGGGCGGGGAACCCTGGACGCTCGGGCCCGGGAAGGTTCCACACCTGCGCCATCGTGAATATGCCGTTCTGGCCGAGGGCGAGCGAGCCCCAGACGAGCCCGCCGATGCCGACCACGAACCCGAACACGCTGTCCCGCCGCATCGCCTTGATGTTGCCGGAGAGGTCCGTGCCGATTATCGGGAACTTGCTGAGCGCCGACGTCAAGAGTTCGTGGCGGAGGGTGGGGTGCCCGTTCAAGACCAGCCCTAGGACCGTGACCAGGAGCAACAGGAGCGGGAAGAGGGTCCCGAAGGCCGTGTGCGCCAGGTTGGCCACGAGCGTGCCGGCGTTGTCGTCCCCGAACTTCTTCACCACCCCGATGACCACCGACAGCGGCACGTGGCGCTGCTGGGTGCGGTCAAGTTTCCTGACAACGCGTTCAAGCGGGTTCACCGCGCCACCTCCGGAGGTCTCTAGCGAGTACGGTTTGGCAGGTCAGGTACCCTATCTTGCCAGCGCTAAGCAGGGCGCGATCATGGTGGCAATGCGAGTGCTGCCAGATGTCACAACCGGTGACGCCATCTGCCTCCCCAAGGGGTTTGTCACTTATGCCGGCAACGCCGGCATAAAGGACTCGAGCCTCGACCTTTCGATCGTGGCGGGCGAGGGCCCCTGCGTGGCGGCTGGGGTCTTCACGCAGTCGCTCTTCGCCGGGCCGAGCGTCACCCTTTCCCGGCGCCACCTGGCCGACGGGTCCGCCCGCGCCCTCGTGACGGTCTCGAAGAACGCCAACGTGGCCACCGGGGCACCGGGCGAGCGCGACGCAGAGGAGCTGGCCGAGCTCACGGCCAAGGTAGTCGGGTGCGCCCGGGACGACGTTGTGGTGTGCTCGACCGGGGTGATCGGCCGGCGCTACCCGATGGAGCGGATAAGGGGGCACTTCGCCAGCCTGTCCATGCCCGAGGTGGCGGACTTCCAGGCGATAGCCAGGGCGATCATGACGACGGACACTCGGCCGAAACTGGCCAGCGCGCCGGCCGGCTCGGCCACGGTCATGGGGCTGGCCAAGGGGTCGGGGATGATCGAGCCCGATATGGCGACGCTGCTTGCGTACGTGTTCACCGACGCCGAAGTGCCGGCGCCCGACCTCGATGCGATGTGGAGGCGGGCCGTCGATGCCACGTTCAATTGCCTCTCGATCGATACCGACACCTCGACTTCGGACTCGGCGGTCGTCATGGCGAGCGGCGCGGCCGGGGAAGTCGAGCCGGCCCAGCTCGAGGGCGCTCTTTTAGCCGTCTGCCGCTCGCTCACGGTCCAGCTCGCCGCCGACGGCGAGGGTGCTACCAAGGTCCTCCAGGTCCAGGTGGCGGGGGCGGCTGATGCTGCCCAGGCGAAGCGGGTCGCCAAGACGATCGTCAGTTCGCCCCTCGTCAAGTGCGCCGTCCACGGGGCCGACCCCAACTGGGGCCGGGTCGTGATGGCGATCGGCAAGTGCTGGCAGGAGACCGGTATCAGCGCCGAGTCGGTGCGGGTGAGCTTCGGGGGCCTCGAGGTCTACCCTCACCAGCTGGCCGCCAGGGACCTCGACCGGCTGGCGCAGCTCATGGCGGAGAGCACCGTCGAAATCGGCGTCCGCTTGGGGGACGGCCCGGGGGAGGTGACGGTGTGGGGGTGTGACCTGTCCCCCGAGTACGTTCACATAAACGCCTATTACACGACCTGAAGAGGAACCCCGGTGCACCCTCTGGAACAACTGCGTTACGTGGCAAGGGGATGGGAAAGCATGGACGACCTCCCCGTGACCGAGGTAGCGCAGATCCTCGCCGAACTGGCAGAGGAGAGCCCGGCCACGCTCCTCCATGCCTGCCGGCGCCTGATCGAGTACTTCCCGGCGTCAGGGCGCCTCTGGTGGCTCTCGGCGCGAGCCCTGTCTGCCCCTGAGCCAGTGGGTGGGATCTGGGAGGCGGCCAACGAGCTCTTGGAGGACCCGACAGGCAAGCGTTTAGCCGCGGCGCTCCCCGCCGGCGGCGGCGTATCGGTGCTCGGCCCAGCGGCGGACGCAGTGGTGAGCGCGCTCCGGCGCCGGCGGGCCCGGGAAGGCGGCGCGCCCAAGAAGAACCGTGAGCGGGACCGGAGTTCCCGTGGGCAGGAACGTCAGGGCCAGGAGCCGGCGGTTGTGGTGGTATCGGCCCTGGCGGCGGGGCCGGACGCCCTTCTGCTCGACGGTGCGGCCGCCAGGCGGGTGCCAGGGCTTGCCGGGCGGGAGAGGACCGTTTGGGCCGTGGTCCCGAGGGGCACGGTCTTGCCGGAGGCCTTGTGGCAACAGCTGCTCATTCGGGCGCGAAGCGCTGGCGGCGTGGAGACGCTCTCGCCCGACTGCTTCTCCGCGCTGGCCGGACCGAACGGGCTTGCCGACGCGGCTGACATCTTTTCCTCCCCGACCTGCCCCCCGGTGGCCGAGCTCCTCGGTTGGCGCTCTTGACCCCACTAGAGACCCTGGCCGCCGAGGCCACCTCCACCTAGATTTCCACCAACCTGCCTCCGGCGCCACCTACGATCTGGCCAGCATGGGTTGGGACGGCCGGCTGAACCTGGAGGACCTCGGGGCGGAGGATCCGTTCGGCACGGTCCTGGCCGACCCCCCGTGGCGATTCGCCAACCGCACCGGCAAGGTGGCCCCCGAGCACCGCCGACTTTCTCGCTACGAGACCATGGACGCGAAGGACGTCGCATCCTTACCGGTTGCCGACGTCGTGGCCGAACGCTCGCACTGCTACTTGTGGGTCCCGAACGCACTGCTCGCCGAAGGCCTTTCCGTGATGGAGAACTGGGGGTTCACCTACAAGGCCAACCTGGTGTGGCACAAGGTGAGAAAGGACGGCGGCTCCGACGGCCGGGGAGTGGGCTTTTACTTCCGCAATGTCACCGAGCTGGTCCTCTTCGGCACGCGCGGCAAGCTGCGTACGCTCGCACCGGGCCGGCGCCAGGTCAACCTCATAGCGAGCCGGAAGAGAGAGCACAGCCGTAAGCCCGAGGAGCTCTACGGGATAATCGAGGCCTGCTCGCCTGGGCCCTACCTGGAGCTCTTTGCCCGTTACCCCCACCTCGGTTGGGCGTCCTGGGGAAAGGAAGCGCCGGAGGACGTGGAGCCGCGCGGCCGCCAGTGGAAGGGTTACCGCTGACGGCTTGCCCGCCCGCCGGGCTCTGCGTGCGCCCGCCGGCCGGGCGTGGTCCTCTGCCTGCGCCGCCGGCCCGGCGTGTTCAAAAAACCGGCCGATGTGGCTGGGCAGAAGCCACATCCGTCAGAAAAAGTGCCACTTAACCGGTCAAAATCTGGTGAATGTGCCCTTTCGGGGTTCACGTTTGTAGGTTTTCGGGCGCCCCCGGCACCGGACCGAGGTGCTTCTCGAACCAGTGGCGTGCGTAGGGGTTGTCGTTGTACGGGCCGGTCTCTGTGTAGCCCGACGAACGGTAGAGGGAGATCGCCTCGGCCAGGTGGGAGCTAGTGTCCAGGCGCACGGTGGTGCACCCGAGCCGGCGGGCAGCATCCTCGAGCGAGGCGAGCAAGGTCTTGCCGACCCGGTGGCCGCGCGCAGCAGGGTCGACCCACATGTGCTTTATCTCGGCCGTGAGCGCGTCGAGCCGGCGGACCGCCCCGCACCCGACAGCGCGGCCCTCGACCCGGGCGACGAGGAAAGCGTCGTTAGGGTGTACGAGTTGGTCATCGCGCACGGTGAGCGCCAGGCTCGGGTCGAACCCGCCGGGCAAGCGCTGGCGGAGCTCCTCGAAGTACTGCGACAACAGGCCCGTGGCCAGGTTGCTGCCGGCTGGTTCGGCTGAGACCTCTAGCTTCGCGGCGACGTCCATCTCTCCAGTCTCCCAGGCCCGTGGCGCGAGCCGGCAGCCGCCGGTGACCGGGCGCAGGAGCGCGCCGGCCCCCTCTCTCTTCGCGTCACGTGGCGTGGTGCCTGCCCCTCGCCGGCGGGCCACAATGTGCACATGAGCCGGCAAGGTGGGGCACGACATCAGGGCGGTCGAGCAGGGCCGCGCCGAAAAACGGGTGGCGCGCCCGTGCCGGCCGGCCCCCAGCCGGCGGGTGCCGACGACGAGGTCTACCTCACCCCGCGAGTCCGCCGGTTGCGCCATGTGGTGTGGGGGATGCTGGCGGCCTGGCTCGTGCTGGCAGTGTTGGCGGTCGTCCTGGTCAGGGTGCTGTAGGGCGGGCGGGTCGGAACCCGAGCTCGCTTGACACCGACCCAACCGGGACGGTACCATCCCGCCTTGAAACGGTTCATATCTGCGGGGACACAGAAAGGGGGCATTCCCTGCCCCGTGGGCGGGGAATAGACGCGAATGAGCGAGCAAGTACTGCCTTGGCGCCCGGAAGGGTTGCGCTGTGAGTTCCGGACCGACCCTCTCGGCATAGGCACGAGGCGCCCGTTCTTGCAGTGGCGGCTCCCGCCGGCGGCAGGAGATGCCCGCCAGGCCGCGTTCCAGCTGCGCGCCGCTGCTTCGGTCGGCGAGCTCGGTTCAGCGGAGGGGGCGTGGCAGAGCGAATGGGTGGAGTCCGCGGCCTTGAACGCCCGATGGCCGGGCCGCGCGCCGTCCTCGCGCGAGCGCACGCTTTGGTCGGTGCGGGCGCGGACGCCGGCTGGCGAGGCGAGCGAGTGGAGCGGCCCCGCTTTCTGGGAAATGGGGCTGCTCGAACGTTCGGATTGGTCGGCCTCGTGGGTACGCCGCCCCGACGCCGCCCAGCGGTCGCCAGATAGAGCCCCTTATGCCCTCCGCCGCTGTTTCCACCTCGAGGCTGTGCCCGGCATGGCGCGGCTCTACGCGAGCGCTCTCGGAGTGTACGAGCTCTACCTGAACGGCGAGCGTGTGAGCGACGCCCTCCTACGGCCCGGCTGGACCGATTACCGCCGGCGAGTGCAGTACGAGGCGCTCGATGTCGGCAGCCATTTGCGACTGGGAGAAAACGTCCTGCTCGCTCTCGTCGCCCCAGGCTGGTACTCGGGCAGGATCGCGACGCGCGCCGAACCGGGTTCGTCCCAGCCGGTACGAACGCCGGAGTTGCTCGTGCAGCTCGAGCTCACGGCCGGCGACGGCAGCCGCAGCGTCGTCCCGACCGACGAGCGCTGGGAATGGGCGCCGAGTGCCATCGAGTCGAGCGACCTCTACGACGGAGAGGTGTGGGACCTCCGGCGCACATTTCCTTTTGGGCAGACGGCCAGCCTGCGCTGGAGCGCTGTCGATGTGGGTACCGGGACCGCCGGCGAACTCGTCGCTCACCGCGCCGGGCCGCTGCGCGCCGTCGGTACCGCGAAGGCGAAGGTTACGGCCCAAGCCGACGGCACGGTCTTGGTGGACAGCGGTGCCAACGACACGGGCTACCTGAGATTGAAGGTGCGCGAAGACGCCGGCCGCCAGGTCGATGTCGTCTATGGCGAGATTTTGGAGCCCACTGGCAGGCTTTACCGGGGCAATCTGCGCGGGGCTCGTTGTGCCGACAGCTTCACCTGCGCCGGCGGCGGGGTGGAAACTCTTGTCCCGGCTTTTTCCTACCGCGGCTACAGGTACGCCGAGGTGCACGGGCTTTCGTCCCCCGAGCGCCTCGTCGGTGCAGAAGCGGTCACCATTTCGAGTGAGATGGAGAGGACCGGTCATTTCAGCTCATCTGAGCGCTTGCTCGAGCAGCTGCACGAACTGATGGTGTGTTCGCTGCGGGCCAACTACGTCGACGTCCCGACCGACTGCCCCCAGCGGGACGAGCGGATGGGCTGGATGGCAGACGCCCTTTTGTTCGCGCCCGTCGCTGCTTACACCTACGACATATCAGCCTTCATGTCCAAGTGGTTCGACGACATCTTGGACGCCAGGACGCCAGCCGGCGGTTTCCCCGACGTCGCGCCACGCCCCTCGTCCATGTGGCCCGGACCGTCATTTCGCGCCGGGGCGCCGGCTTGGGCGGACGCAGGCGTGCTCATACCCT
>JAMDDF010000014.1 GCA_023489205.1 Actinomycetota bacterium
CGCGGGTCGCCACCAGGGAAAGCCTTTATCACCATCGGCACGCGCTCGCGCACCCAGCGGACCTCCTCGGGAGTCTCGTGCCCGTGGAGCTGTGCGGCATGAAGGCCGGCCGAGTAAACGGCCTCGACCACCCGTCGCGGTGCCTCGTCACGGAACACACCCACCGTAAGGAGGTCTTCCCTAGGCAGTCGTTTCACGATGTCGGTCACCAACTGCACGGAGACCTGCCGCGGCGAGGGGGCGAAGACAAAGCCAATGGCATTTGCCCCCATCGCGACGGCCAAGAGCGCGTCGTCCTCAGAAGTCGTCCCGCAGATCTTGACGACCGTCACGAGACCAGGGCGCTGAGGGCGGCCCCCGGGTCGGGCGCAGTAACGAGCGCTTCGCCAACCAGGACCGCATCGAACCCCGCCGCCGCCAACTGCTCCACGTCCCTCCTCTCTCGGATACCCGATTCGGCCACCTTGACCACATCAGCTGGGAGGTTTGCCCCTACGCTTAGGGCGCGCTCTGTATCGACCTCGAAGCTGAACAGGTCGCGCTGGTTGACCCCAATGAGCTGCGCACCAGCGTCCAGCGCCCTTTTAGCCTCATCCTCGTCGTGCACCTCAACGAGCGCTTCGATACCGGCTTGGTTAGCGAGGTCAACCAGGCCGACCAGCTCGTCCCCCGACAGGGCGCTCACGATGAGGAGCAGGGCGTCCGCGCCCATCAGCCGGGCGTCATAGACATCGGCAGGGCAAACCGTGAAGTCCTTTCGCAGCACGGGCAGCTCGACGGCCGCACGCGCTTGGGCGAGGTCCTCGGGCGACCCACCAAAAAACTCGGAGTCCGTCAGCACCGACAAGCACGCCGCGCCAGCCGCTGCATATGTCTTGGCCAGTCGAGCCGGGTCGAGATCCGCTGCTAGGAGCCCCTTGGAGGGGCTGCGGCGCTTCACTTCCGCGATGACTGATATGCCCTCTTGGGAGCGAAGAGCGGCCGTGAACCCCCGAGCCGGCGGACAAGCACTAGCCGCAGCAGCCAGTCTAGCGAGGTCGCGCTCGTCAGCCTCAGCGCCCTGGCGGTGCCAATCGAGTATCCGGTCGAGGTACGTAGCCATCCAACCCCAGCGTAGACGCCCTTCAGGCAACAAACGCCGTCTCCACCGAACCAGTTTCGTGACAAGCTGGCATATGTGGCAGAGGACCAGGGAACGATAGTTGTTGTAGAAGACGATGCCAACATCGCTGACCTGCTGGACATGTACCTGCGCCGGGAGGGCTTCAGGGTCCTACAGGCGACGACGGGCCAAGCGGGCCTCGACGCCATCCAACGCGAGCACCCCCGCCTGGCGATCCTTGACGTGAGCCTCCCTGGCGGCATGGACGGCCTCGAGGTGTGCCGGAAGGTACGGGCCTCCAACCCCCTGCCGATGCTCATGCTGACTGCTCGCGACAGCGAAGTGGACCGGGTCCTCGGCCTGGAAATGGGGGCGGACGACTACGTAACCAAGCCTTTTTCCCCAAGGGAGGTGGTGGCTCGGGTAAAAGCCATCCTGCGCCGCTCCGAGGGACCAGTAGAGCAACCGGAGCTGCTCTTGGCAGGCCGGGTAGAAGTAGACCTGGCGAGGAGGGAAGCCAGGGTGGACGGTGAGGCAGTGGCGCTCACCTCGAGAGAGTTCCAGCTGCTCGCCTTCTTCGCCGAAAGACCGGGGCGAGCCCTGACGCGCCAGCAGCTCTTGGACGGCGTGTGGGGCACCGGTTGGTACGGCGATGACCGCACGGTCGACGCCCATGTCCGCCAGCTCCGCAAAAAGCTCGGCAACTCCCTCCCGCTCAACACGGTGTGGGGCCTCGGGTACCGGCTGGGGTGATGACCGGGTGCGCCGGCGCATAAGCTTAACGATGTTCGCCCTGGTGGTGGGCGCGCTCGTGTTCGCCGGTGGCGTCACTTTGGGCCTCACTTCACTCGACAGCGTGGCCAAGACCGAGTCACAGCTCGTTGTCGAGGCCGAGCAGCTTGCCTTGGGCGTGCAAAAAGAGGTGGCTGCCGGCGGGGGCCACAACGCCAACGCAGTGCTCCGCCAGGTGCTCAACTTCTTGAAAGAGCCCCTCAACCTGCAAGGAGAGGCCGTCTACGGCGTGCAGTCCCACGGGACCAACCTGCCCACCTTGTACAACTTCTTGGAGCCCAGCCAGCCCGTGGTCCTGCCCGGCGGGCTTCGTCAGGACCAGTTGGTGTCGCAGCCCGGTTTCATAGTGGGCTTGCCTGTAAAGGGCCACCGCCAGAACCTGGCCTGGGCGGCAAAGCTCTTTTCGACCAGGAAAGCAGTGGAGGCCAAGTGCCCCGGCTGCCAGTTTTACAACCTCGTGGTAGTGCTAACCAGGAAAGCGCCAGCCGGAGTGGGCAGCGCAGGCACGTGGTTTGCCATCGCTGCGGCCGCGACCATGGTCGTCTCGCTCCTCGCTGCCACGCGCCTCGGCCGGCGCATAGCGCGCCCATTGCAGCAGGTCGAGGCAGTCACTGGCCGCATCGCCGCCGGTGACCTGTCGGCTCGCGTCCCCATACCGGCAAAGGAAGGCCACGAGCTAGTTTCGCTCGCCACCAGCGTCAACCAAATGGCAGACAGCCTGGCGCGCGCACGGGGGGCACAGCGCCAGTTCCTCATGTCGGTCTCCCACGACCTGCGTACGCCTCTCACCTCCATCCGCGGCTACGCCGAGGCCCTCGCCGACGGGGCGACCGACGACGTCCCCAGAGCGGCCGGCGTAGTCCTCTCCGAGGCCAGGCGGCTCGAGCGACTGGTCGGCGACCTCTTGGAGCTGGCCAAGCTCGAAGCTGGCTCATTTAGCCTCTCGTGTACCAAGGTGGACCTATTCGACCTCGCCCACAGTGCCGTGGAAGCCTTCGAGCCGGCGGCGACGTCCTTCGGGCTATTACTCGAGCTCCGCTCGAGCGGGGACGGCGCCCCCGTAGTGTGCTATGCCGACCCTGACCGCTTGGGCCAGGTGGTCGCCAACGTGGTGGAGAACGCGCTCAAGTACGCAAGGCAGCGGGTCACTGTCACGGCTGGCTACGCCGGGCCGGGCGCTCCCAGCTTCGCTGTCGAAGACGATGGCCCCGGCATCCCGGCTGAGGACTTGGACAACGTGTTCAAGCGCCTTTACCAGTCTTCTTCAGCCGCATCGCGCAAGCTCGGTTCCGGTCTCGGACTCGCGATCGTGAAGGAACTGGTCACAGCTATGGGAGGCACGGTCATGGCTGAGTCACCGACACGCGCCGGCGGCGGTACCCGCATCGTCGTGACGCTGTCGGCACCTCAGCCAAGCGGCCCAGTGGGCCGCGCGAGCTCAAGGGGCGCTGTGCCAGCGGCCCCCCAGACGCGCGAGGCTGTAGGGCCGGTGACTGGGTGAGCACCGAGCAGGCGCCATGCAAGGCGGCCGTGGGCGTCCCGGGCGAATTGGCCAAGCTGGCTCAGGCGTTGGAGGGCAGCGCGCTTCCCGGGCCTCGCCGGCGCAGTGCTGGCACCACTTCTCGACGGTGCGGGGGCAGGGTCTGCTCGCCAGGCCCCTCGACCACGAAGCCAGCGTCCGCGATCATCTGCAGGTCGTCGAGCGCGGGTGCCCCCTCTGAGGTCAGGTAGTCGCCCAGGAAGATCGAGTTCGCTATCTGGAGGCCGAGGGGCTGCAAGCTCCGCAGGTGCATTTCTCGGCCGCCAGCCATGCGGAGCTCGACGTCGGGGAAAACGAAGCGGAACATAGCGAGCACTCGCAGGCACTTGGCCGGGGTGAGGTCGTTACGGCCAGCGAGGGGCGTGCCCGGGAACGGCATCAAGAAGTTGACCGGAACGGACTCTGGCCCGAGCTCGCTCAGGCGCAACGCTACGTCCACGATCTGCTCGTTGCTCTCCCCCATCCCTACGATCACCCCTGAACAAGGTGACAGGCCGGCCCCTGCCGCGCTGTGCAACGTGCGCACCCGGTCAGAAAAGCCATGAGTGGAACAGATCTGCCCGTAGTGGGACTCCGCGGTGTTGAGGTTGTGGTTGTACGCGTCGGCCCCAGCCGAGCGCAGCCTCTCTGCCTGGCCTGGGCCGAGGATGCCGACACAAATGCAGACTTCGAGCTCGGGCCTGCGGGCGCGCACAGCAGCGATCGTGCTCGCGACCCGGTCGAGGTCGCGCTCTGTTGGAGCTCGCCCACTAGCGACAAGGCAGACACGCTTCGCGCCATGCTCGGCGGCCCGTTCAGCCTCGAGGGCCGCTGCCTCTGGTGCTAGCCAGCTGTAGCGGAGCACCCCCGTGGAGGGCCCGCGTCTTTGAGAGCAATAGGCACAGTCCTCGCCACAGAGCCCGCTTTTCATGTTTACGAGGTAGTTGAGCTTTACCCGGTTGCCAAAGAACGCCCGGCGCACCCTTGAAGCCGCCGCCACCACGTCCATCAGCATGTCGTCGCCCGACCCCAGGACATCGAGAGCTTGCTCAGCCGAGGGGCGGACGAGACCGAGCGCTTGCTCTGTAATGACCTCCAACCAGGACCGGTCCGCGACGGCTTGCATGCTTGTATCCTCGCGGACCGAGGCCGGCACGGTCAACCAGGCCCCTCGGCCCCCTGGGGCTTGGTAAGGCCACGCCTCATGACAGCTAACCTGTCGCCCATGGTAAATACCCACCCAGAGGCGCTAGGGCGTGCCGGACGGCTCTTCGAAATCAAAAATGGCAGCCGCTCGGCGGTGGTCACCGAGGAAGGCGCCGGCTTGTTCCGGCTCAACTGGGATGGTACCGAACTGCTCAGCACGCCGAGCGACGACGGCTTCGGTGGCAACGGCGGGCACGGCCAGATCCTCGTTCCCTGGCCCGGGCGCATAGCCCTGGGTTGTTACGACTTTGACGGGGAGAGCTACCAACTACCACTGGACGACCACGCGCACCAAGCCGCCATCCACGGCTTCGGACGCTGGCTCACCTGGGCTCCTGCTCAACACGACGCCGAGCGCGTCGTGCTCGGGGCGCGGATGTTGGCCCGGCCCGGCTACCCCTTTTGCTTGGACCTCGAGCAGTCCTACACCTGGCTCGCCGACCGCCTCGAAGTGGAGCTTTCGGTCACCAATATCGGTACCCAAGCCGCGCCTTTTGGCTATGGCTGCCATCCTTACTTCACGGTCGGCACCGGGACCGTAGACGATGGCATCTTGCAGGTGCCGGCAGAACAGTACCTAGGCACTGACGCCGACTTGAACCCCATCGGCCCTCCATCGCCCGTGCAGGGTACGGCCTTCGACTTCCGAGAGCCGCGCCCGGTGGGGCCCACGCATTTCGACGTGACTTTCGCCGGCCTGCGCAGAGACCAAGACGGCAACGTGACAGTCAGCTTCGCCGCTCCCGACAATAGTGTCGAGATCACCTGCACCTACCCACCGGGGGTCAACTACGTCCAGATTTACAGCGGGGATACGCTCCCACCCGCTTTTAGGCGCCAGGGCCTTGCGATCGAGCCTTATACGTGCGCGCCGAACGCCTTCAACAACGGCCTCGGCTTGCTGCGCGTCCCGCCCGGGGGTACTGCGCGAGTCTCATGGTCCCTCTCTGCCAAGACCCGTTGAGCACTGGCCCACCTCGCCTACTGCGACTTGGGCTCGACGCCAGTTGGCAAGCCGCCGGCATTGCAAAAAGCCCCGGCAAGGGCGCTGACTGAGACCTCTACCACCAGCCCCAAGCGCTGTCTCAGCCATGCCAAATTGGCTGAGTGGAGCTCGTCTTTTGGGTTGAAATGGTTCAGGTACACCACGAAGGGCCGAGCACCTAGGGCCCGAGCCACCAACGAGACGCTGCTCAAGGTACCAAGGCCGGGCGGCGCCACGACCACGACGCGCTCGGGCGCTAACCGCTCGATCATTTCCAGCCCATCACCGTCTGAGGCTTGGGGGGAACCTATGCCACCAGCTTGTTCGACTATGCCCACATCACAGGCCGGCGGCCAGCTGAGCTCACCAACAATTTCCTGCAACGTGAAGGGGCCAAGCCCCATGGACTCGGCCGCCATGGGCGGGGCCATGGCCTTGGGGTACCAGCGCCAAGGTGGGCAAACCTCGCTCGCAGTTTCTCCTGTGGCGGCGGCGAGCAGGTCCGCGTCACTAAGCTCGCCGAGACCCGGCTCAAACGACTGCGCCGGCTTGCGCGCGGCCACCCGCAGCCCTAAGCGCCGCAGCTCCAACGCCAGCTGCGAGGCAACCCAAGTCTTGCCGACCTCAGTCCCGGTGCCTGCTATCACGACAACCAGCGCAGGCCGGGCGGACGAGGTCATTTCAGGCTGTTACCCTTTCCAATATTAGGCTACCCACAACCAGGGCTAGCCCGACACCCACGAGCGCCGGCCCGAGCTCGCGCAGCCCAAAGCGCTGAAAAACAAGGCCGAAGACCGCCGAGATCGCCGAACCACCGAGCCCGGCTGCGCCGACCTGCCAACCGATGACGTGGTGTGCAAAGTCCTCCCCGACCCGCGAGGGCGTGAGCGCTATCAGGGCGGGGAACACCCCCGCCAACGCCGCTCCCACCACGACCAGCCCCACGAGCGCCACGACAACCGACGGCCGCCACCACACGAGCCCGGCGCCTCCCAGCGCGACCGGGGCACCCCAGCGCACGATCGCAACAGGCGAAAACGGGCGGCGAGGGACCGCTAGGGCAAAGCGGGCCACGGTCAGCGCCCCCCAGTAGCCGAACGTGGCCAGCCCAGTGACCCCCGCGCCCATGTGCAAGACAGTACGGTCGAAGCTCGGCTCCCATTGGCCCGCCGACACCTCGAAGCCGGTGTAGACCATGAACACGGCCAGCCCAAGGACTACCACAAGGACCAGCCGGCGCCCCTGGGCGGCCGGCCGGCGGCCTCGCTGGTCCCCACCAGTTGCCACGGCGAGCGCCGGTTCGGCCCTCTCGGGCCGGTTGAACGGCACGGCCCGGCCTGCGAACCAC
>JAMDDF010000084.1 GCA_023489205.1 Actinomycetota bacterium
GGCGGCCAAGTCGGCGTCACGCCAGAGCTCGCCCGACCACGAGCTGTACGTGTCGGTACGGGAGCGCCTCGGCGGCAAGCGGCCCGCCCTCACGGTGGCGCGCAAGCTGGCCCGGCGCTGTTACCATACCCTTCGCGAGCTCGGTGACCAAGCACTGGCGCCGCTCGCGCCGACGGCCATCGACGAGGCGGCCTGACCGGCAATGGGAAGTGCGCGGCTCGTCTCGTTTCAACTGATGTTGGCGGCTGGCTCCCGAGAGTTTCCTGTTGCCACCCTGCTGGGTGGGCGTCCCGGAAAGAACGAGCGGCCGCACAGCACCGGGCTTTCCCCATCAGTCATCACGTCGCCGGGCCACCAGAGCAGGACGCCAAGGCTCGTGCACCCAGATAAGGCTGAGCGGCCCGCGCACCTGGCCCATTGCACAAGGCTCGTCAGGGGGTCACGCCTATGAGCTGAGACCAAGCGCCGCGGCTTCGCGCCGTCGAGACGGGTGTCCTCGACTTGGTTTGGGGCACGCACACCTTCCCTCGGTGCCGCGCGCCAGCACGACGAGAACTGAAGTCAAAAAACAATATGGGCCCTCTTGACAAAGGACCCCTTCACAGATAAGGAAACTAGAGATGTCCGCCTACGGCTCGGGCTCAGGAGGTTACGACTGGAGGGAGGACCTCGCCCAAACGCTCGGGCCTGACTGGCTCGACGCTGCTTGTTGTGATGCTGCTTGTCGTGATGGCACGGGCTCGCTTACTGCCTTTTCTTTTCCGATGAGATGGTGGGCATTGAGCGCGCGAAGGCGATCTGTGCCGGCTGCGGCTTGCGGCGTGCCTGCTTCGAGGGGGCCCAGGGTAGGCGTGAGCCAGCCGGTGTGTGGGGAGGCCGGCTCTTCGTCGGGGCCCATGTGGGCGCCTTCAATCGCAAGCGAGGCCGGCCAGCCAAGGCTGCTGGTGGTGCTGCAATGCCCGCCGCGGTTTGCCCCGACCCCGTGAAGACAGAAAGAGCGCTTAGCAGCCGGTTGTAGCTGCAGTCGCCCCGGGGCTGTTTCGCGCTACCATGTCAGCCCTGGGCGCTTAGCTCAGTTGGAAGAGCGTCGCCCTTACAAGGCGAAGGTCGCGGGACCGAGGCCCGCAGCGCCCACCACAAAGATGGCTTAGGCCGCGAAGAATTGTAATTGCTCGCGCGGTCGACTAACCTGACTTTTGATGCCCGCGCGCAGGTGTGCGGCAAGAGCAAACCGAAAGGGGTTTAGCAGTGGCCCGGATCACGCAAGTCGTGGTTACTTGCGACTTGGAGGACGGAGAAGTAACCGCTTCCGATTCGATATCGTTCTCTTACGGCGGTAAGACATACACCCTTGACCTTTGCAAGAAGCACCTCGATGAGGTGAAGTCCACCTTGGAGGCTTATGCTGCCGCTGGCCACGTGCTTGGCCGTGCGCCCCGCGGTCGGCGGCGCGTAGCGGGTGCGGGGAGAAGCACGCGTGCGACAAGCACGGCGGCGTCAACGCGCGGTGAGTCCCAGGCCGAGATCCGCGAGTGGGCGCGCGAGCAGGGTTATGCGGTGGGTGACCGGGGCCGTATACCGGGCGAAGTGAGGGCCGCCTATGACGCGGCGCAAAAGGGTGGCAGACGGCGCTAGTAGGGCCCAAAGGCTTTCCAACAGGGGCTAAAGACCCTCTAACAGGGACGGAAGGACGTGGTGTGCCACACAGCCCTTGGTGTAGGGTCGCCTTTTGCTCATAGGGAGGCCGCGTGAAGTTGGTTGTGCCAAAAGAGACAAGGAGCGGGGAAACTCGTGTGTCGCTTGTCCCATCGGAGCTGTCCCGCCTGAGAGGCGTTGAGGTCGTTGTGCAGCGAGGCGCGGGTGAAGGCGCTCTTTATAGCGACGCCGACTACGAAGCGTCGGGGGCGGCGCTTGTCAGCTCGGCCGAGGAGCTGTACCGTTCGGCCGACCTCGTGGCTAAGGTCCAGCCGCCCACCTTGGAAGAAGTCGAGATGTTGCCCGAGGGCTCGTCGTTGTTGTCCTTCCTGGCGCCAGCGTCCTATTTGGACGTGGTCGGAGCGTTGGCAAAGCGCAAAGTCACCTCTTACAGCTTCGAGCTCGTCCCCCGTACCAGCCGGGCGCAGCCAATGGACGCACTGTCCTCGCAGGCTACCGTGGCCGGTTACCGCGCTGCGCTCCTCGCGGCCACGACCTTGCGCAAGTTTTTCCCCCTGCTTATGACCGCAGCGGGCACCGTGCCCCCGGCACGTTGCTTGGTCATGGGCGCGGGTGTCGCCGGGCTCCAGGCGATAGCCACTGCCAGGCGCTTAGGTGCGGTCGTTAGCGCCTACGACGTGCGCAGTGCCGCCAAGGAGGAAGTAAAAAGCGTCGGTGCGACCTTCTTGGAGCTCCCCTTGGAGGCCCAGGAGGGCCAAGGAGGTTACGCAGCTGCCCAGTCAGAGGATTTCCAGGCCCGCCAACAAGAGATGATCGCTACTCACGTGGCTGGCTCTGACGTCGTCATCACTACCGCCGCGGTGCCGGGCCGGCGTGCCCCCGTGCTTGTCACCAAAGCGATGGTCGAGGCGATGAAGCCCGGTTCGGTGATCGTTGACCTCGCTGCCAGGACGGGTGGCAACTGTGAGCTCACCGTTGACGGCGAGTCGGTCGACCATGGGGGTGTGGTCGTTGTCGGAGCAGGTGACCTGGCTACGTCTTTGCCCACGCATGCGAGCCTGCTTTACGCTAGGAACGTCAGCTCTTTCGTTGGCCTGCTCGTAAAGGACGGCCGGCTGGCACCGGACTTCGCTGACGAGATAGTCGACAAGAGCCTCGTGACGGTGGCAGGCGCCGTCCACTACGAGCCCAGCCGGGCCGCCTTGGAGGCCGAGAAATGATTAACGATTCCGTCACCTTGATGGTCATCTTTGTGCTGTCCGCTTTTGTCGGCTACGAGGTTATCTCCAAGGTCCCCTCGATCTTGCATACCCCTCTCATGTCGGGGAGCAACGCTATCCACGGGATCATCCTCGCTGGCGCCATGATCGTTGCTGGCTACGCGCACGGGACCCTGCAAACTGCCCTAGCCGCTGTAGCAGTCTTCTTGGCAACCGGCAACATCGTCGGGGGAGCCGTGGTGACAGACCGAATGCTAGGCATGTTCAAGGGTCGCCAGCCGGGCCCGTCAGGGGGCGCGGGTCAAAGGGGCACCCCGCAAGCGGGGGCGCCAGCCCCCGCGCAGGCCCTCGGTGCCGTGGCTCCCGAGAAGGCGGCTACCCAAAACGCCACCACCCAAAAGGCTGCTCCGGGTGAGGTGGCGGGCAAATGAGCCCCTACCTGGCGGTCACCGTCTCGCCGCACACCTTCACGTGGCTGTACTTGCTAGCGGCGGTGCTTTTTATACTCGCGCTGAAGGCGTTGTCTTCGCCCAAGCATGCGCGCTATGGGATGTGGATAGGCATTGGGGGCATGGTGATCGCTGCTGCGATCACCTGGGTTGCCCAAAGGGCCAGCCACGACTGGGTCATAGCGGTGGCCTTTGTAGCTGGGGCGGTAGTAGCGGTGCCCGCGGCCAGGTTTATCCAGATGACAGCGATCCCTCAAATGGTCGCCATCTTCAACGGCGTGGGAGGCGGTGCCGCTGCAACGGTCACGACCGTCGAGTTCTTGCACGACTCCGCTTCGGGTATCGGGCCGTCGCACGCAGTAGAGGTGATATTCGGCGTAGCGATCGGGTGCATCTCTTTTTCTGGGAGCATGTTCGCGTTCGCGAAGTTGCAGGGCATTATGACCGGCACTCCGGTTACCTATAAGGGCCAGCAGTTCGTAAATGGCGTGGTCCTCTTGGTCGTCGTGGGCGCGGCGGTCGCGACCGTCGCGAACCCGCGTGACCTCTGGTTACTAATTACTGCGATCGCTGCGTTGGCCGTTGGTGCCGGCATCGTGCTGCCCATCGGTGGCGCAGACACCCCCGTGCTGATATCGCTGCTGAACGCTTTTACCGGCCTAGCTGTCGCTGCCGACGGTTTCGCCCTGGACAACATCGTGCTCATCGTCGCGGGGACCCTTGTCGGGGCTTCGGGGAGCCTGCTGACCAAGCTCATGAGCGACGCTATGGGCCGTTCGCTGCCCAACATCCTCTTTGCCGCTGTGGGATCCACGCAAAGTGTTGGGGCCGCTGGCGCGGGCCCCGGGGACCGTAGCTACCGCTCTGGTGACGCTGCCGACATAGCGACCTTGCTCGCTTATTCACGCCGCGTGATGATGGTGCCGGGCTACGGGCTCGCGGTTGCGCAAGCGCAGCAGACCATCGTCGAGCTCGCCAAGGCGCTCCAAGATCGCGGGGTCAGCGTCTCGTATGGGATCCATCCCGTTGCGGGGCGGATGCCGGGCCACATGAACGTGTTGTTGGCGGAGGCCAACGTCCCCTACGAGGAGCTCGAGGAGATGGACCAGGCGAACGGCGAGCTGCCGACGACCGACGTGGCTTTGGTCGTTGGGGCCAACGACGTGGTAAACCCCGCGGCGAGGGACGCGCCCTCGAGCCCCATCTATGGGATGCCGATCCTAAACGTGGACCGGGCTGAGCACGTGGTGTTCTTGAAGCGGAGCATGCGCCCCGGCTTCTCCGGGGTCGAGAACGACCTGTTCTACGACCCCAAGACCGTCATGCTCTTCGGCGACGCGAAGGACTCCCTGACCAAGCTCGTGGCCGCCGTCAAAGCTGCCTGAACCACCTGCGCCAGGAGGTGGGGCCATGGCGGGCCCGCGTTGTCGGGACACCTAATCTTGGGCGTAAGATAGCCCAAGATGCGTGAGCGCTGGTTCTCCCGCCGTGCCTTTTTCTTGCACTTCCTTTTGGTGACAGTCGTGCCTGGCTGCCTGTTCGCCGGTTGGTGGCAAGTACACCGGGCCCTAGCGGGCAACCTGCTGTCCTATCTGTACTCAGTCGAGTGGCCTTTTTTTGCTGTGCTCGGCGTGGTCGCCTGGTGGCAGCTCGTTCACGACGGGCCGGTGGGGCACTGGCTTGAGCACGACCGGCCAGCCAAGGAGCGCAAGTCCTGGCTGTACCGCCAGGACACCTCCGAGGGCCCAGAGGTGACATGGGACCCGGTGCTCGAGAGCCCCGAACTGGCCGCCTATAACAGCTACCTTCAGTCGCTCTCGGGTGGCAGGGCCAAAAAGACCTGGGGCAACCCTCGGGGTTTGCCTGTAGGCCTACAGCCCGAGTTGCAAGATGCCGACGGCGGGGCGGCCCTGTCGTGAGGGAGCAGTCGTGAGGGAGCAGCAGCCCGTGACCGAGGAGGCGTTGGCAGCGGGCCAGCGCGCCCCTCTAGGGGGCTTGGAAGGTGCTTTGAAGCGCTACCGGGTGATGGTCCTGATCGTGGGGACGGGGCTCGCCGTTTTGTGCTTCGTCGGCATCCCGCTCCAGCTGATCGGCCACAACAAGTGGCCTTGGACAGCGGTGGTAGAGATCGTCGGCGTCGCACACGGCATCTTTTACATGGTCTACCTGCTCACCTGCTTGGACCTCGCAGCTCGGGCCCGCTTCAGGGTAGAGCAGCTGCTAGGCATGGTGTGCTCGGGTTTCTTGCCCCTGTTAGCGTTTTACATGGAGCGCAGGGTGGTCAAGCGTGTGACCGCACAGCTTGCGCTTGGTGCGGACGCGCCCCCCGCCCCAGCAGCGGTGCTCTGGGCGCTGCTAACGGGTAGGCGTTCACGGGTGGCGAGCGCTTCGAGGGGCGCTGTGCTGGCGGCGGGAGACTCTGACGTTGGCGCGGCGATGGGCTCCGGTGAGCCCGAAGTCCCCTGAGAGGCGTTCGTTTGATGCCCGCGGTCAAGTCGCCGGACCCCAAGGCGGTCGTGTTGCTCCTTCACTGGCAAGCGACTTGGGTTGGCCTGTTGGCCATTGCAGTGTCGCTGGGTTTGGTCGTTTGGTACGCAACTGCGCTGCGGCGCTTTAGCTCTGCCCGTGCGGCTGGCACGACGACGGCACGGAAGTGGTCGCCTTACTCGACCGCCTCCTTCGTGGTCGGCGTGGTCGTCTTGGCCTACGTGTTCGATGGCGGGGTCACCCAGTACCAGCAGGACGACTTTACCGCTCACATGGTCCAGCTCCTCCTGATTGTCTACGTAGCACCGCCGCTACTGGCCGCCGGCGCACCTGTGCGCCTCGCGCTCTTGTCCACCAGGGGCGCTGGTGGTCGGTACATCGTGCGCGTTTTGCACAGCGGCTGGGCGAGGGTGTTCTTGCACCCCGCGACCGGGTTCGTGGCCAGCTTCGCGACGCTGTACGTGTACCTGCTCTCACCGCTTTACGGGGCCTCAGCCCAGCACCCCGTGCTGCTCGCCTACGTCCAGGCCCAACTGCTAGTGCTGAGCAGCCTCATGTGGTGGCCGGTCGTGGGCCGCGACGCCCTTCCACGAGCCGTAGGGTTCGGGTGGCGCTTCGTTGTCGTGACTGCCTCGGTGCCCTTTGTGGGCTTCCTAGGCGTCTACCTCGCCGCCTTGTCGTCACCGATCTACCCCGCTGGCAACACGCTCGCCGACACGCGCCAGGGGGGCAACATCTTGTGGGCCCTTGGGGTCCTTTTTGTTGTGAGCGCCCTCACATACCTCTTCATCGAATGGGCAC
>JAMDDF010000107.1 GCA_023489205.1 Actinomycetota bacterium
GACGACGCCTGGGTGCCGGCCAAGGACATGAAGAACGCAGAGGTGGCCGAGACGACTTATGTCCCCAAGGGCTGGCCGGGCGCTCCCAGGGCCATCGTGCGCAGGGTGAGGGTAGAGGCGGCAGACATAAAGTCGGACCCGAGGAGCCGCCGGCTGCGCACGATCGACAAGGACGAACTGAAGGCGGTGCGCCAAGGCCGGGCCGACCACGCCTACTCCTACTCGATGATCTTGACCAGCTTGGACGGCGACATGGTCGAGCTCGAGCAGTGGTTCCGCGAGCGCGCCCAGGTCGAAGAACGCCTGAAGGACTCGAAGTACGGGGTGGCTCTCCGCCACCTCCCCTCTGGGCAAAAGGTCGTGAACGCGGTGTGGATGTGGTCGGCGTTCCTGGCGCTCGACATCTCGGCCGTGCTCTCGGCTTTTGCCCGCGTCGCACCAGGCTCGGCCGCCCAAGGCGAGCGCCCGGGGACTGGCACCACTTCGCAGCCACAGCGGGCCCGGCGGCGCCGGCGCCACCGCCCTCTCCGTGCCCACGGCAAACGGCTGCGACGGGAGATGATAAACGTCCCCGGCCGGGTCGCCCGTCATTCCCGCAGGCTCGTCGTCCACCTCCACCCCTCGCAAAAAGCCGGCCCGCTCGTTAGGGTTTACCTAGCTCTCCGGCTCCTGCCGTCCTTTGCCCCGACCTGACGAGCGCCCCGAGTCCGGGCCAAGGCAGGCCCCAGGTGAAAGGTCTTCGACTTACTGAGCAAAATGGAGCGTTACGCGCTCAGCGCGCCGCCGTAACATCGGCTCCCGGCCCGACGGCGGCTCAAGCCGGCACCGCCAGCCACTTTGCTAGCCCGGTAGGCGCAGACCAAAGTGACGGACACATCACAATAAGGTAATTACATCAATGAGATACCATCAAATGGGTTAACGGATTTAGGGAAAGCGCCGGGATGAACCGGCACGGAAGGAAGGGATGAAAGAGCCCGACGTCGAAGGAGTAGCGAACCACGACGGCCCCGAGCCATGCGTCGACGACCCGCAAGGGCGTGGCGAAGCGTTGGACAGGGGCATGCGTAGGCCAGCCATTGAGCCGCGAAATCAGCAAGACCGGGGTGCCGACGCTGTCCTAGAAGCGGAAGGCAACACCGACGGCAGCGCTACGCGCGAGCTGCCGCCGGGCCCCGCGCGGTCAGAGACCCTGTGCATGCGCAGAACCTCCGTGCGCGAGAACCGGGAGGCCCCGTGCTCGCCCGTCCGGCCGATCACCGGTCGGGCCGCTCAGGGAAGGCGATGGCCGTAGCCTGAGATGCACGAGCACGAGGAGTCGGACGGCCGCATAGTACCGGCGAAGCTGCCGAACAAAGCCGGGCGACCGGTAGCGGAGGCGGTGGAGGGAAGGCGGCCGGCCAAGGGGAACACGGGCAGCCCGACACGCCCCGGGCACAGCACCGGGCCAGGCGTGCCAAGCGGGCTCGAACGTGTGCGTGAAGTAGCACGAAAGGACAAGGGAGCACGGTTCACGGCGCTGCTGCACCACGTCACCGTCGACCGCCTCCTAGAGGCCTACTGGGCGACCAACCCGAAGGCCGCGATGGGGGTGGACCTGGTGACCTGGGGCCGCTATGGCCAGGACCTGGAGACGAACCTCCAGGACCTGCACCGGCGGGTGCACACCGGCGCCTACCGAGCGAAGCCCTCTCGCAGGGCGTACATCCCAAAGCGCGACGGTTCTCCCGAGTTGTAGAAGTGTGAAGTAGCCGGCGCCTCGGGGGTGCACCACTTCGCTTCTCTCCGAACATATGTTTGTGGGTATGGACACCTCGGGCCCTGAGGCGACGCCCGCGTTGATCTTCTTGGACCGAGGTTCGCTCCGAGCCGCGGGCGCTAGTGGCCATCTTGACGAGGACACGCTGGGGTGGGCCGAGGCAGCGATGGACTCATGCGGGCTGCCCGATGGCCTGCCTGTCATCACCCTCGAGGGGGCGATCTTCGAGCCAGCGTGGCGATGGCAGCGCGCAGCGCCACAATCGCAGGCCGCTGGCACGCGGATGCGCTACATGCGTGACGTCCGTCGGCTCCTCGAGCATCTTGTCGTGAGCGGCATCAAGTTCGAAGACGTGACGGGCACCGACCTGCGGGCCTTCGCTCAGGAACGGAAGGCGCAAACGGCATCTACAACCTGGGCGACAGAGGAGGCAGCGCTGATGTCCTTTTTCGGGTTCTGCACCCATGGGGACGGGACGGGCTGGCGAGTGTTCGAGCGGGACCCGTGGCCGATGTGGCGGACGGCCAAGGGGGACCGAAGCGCTCTGCACCGGCCGCCTGACACGGTGCCGGCTACTCCTCGGTTCCTCGATGACGACGAGCTCCACCACTTTCTGCTTGCCGGGATCCGGGGAGCCGACCCGGCCACGGGCACTGTCCTTGGGGGCGACTTCCCGGTGGCCCCGCCGCTCTTGCCCGACCGTGACCTCGCCTTCGCGAGCCTGGTCCTCGCGACAGGGGCCCGGATGACCGAAGCCCGCCTGGTGCTGGTCGACGAGATCCCCACCGACCCCGGCCGCCGGCCGTGGCCGAGCGTGTGGATGCGCTTGGGTGGCGAACGCGCCAAGACCCGAGGCGGCGAGGTCCCTTTCGACCCCGAGGTCGGCCACCTCATCGGCCGGTGGTACAGGAGCGACGCCCGAGCAGAGATGGTCGAACAGGCCCAGCCACGGCTTCGACAGTTGCGCCGCTCCGGTCGCCTGTTCATCGTGGACGACACCACGAAGGACGCACGCGGCGAGGTGAGGTGGCGAGGCCCTTGGCTTGGCCGGCGTCGCCGGTTCACCACGACGACGCTCAGCCGCGAAGCGGCCTACCACGCGGTGCGCATCGTCGACGGCCGCATCGAGCCCCTGACGCTTTGGCAAGGCTGGCGCAGCGGTGGGTTTGCTATCTCGGCCGACGCGTTCGAAGACGTGTTCCGCGAGGCGGCCCTGCGGGCCGCGGCGCACCCCGCTTGCCCCTTTGCCGACCACCTGAAGCCCGTCGTCACCGTCGATGCTCAGGGACGTCGGCACACCAGAGGCGGCATCGGTGCCCACGTCCTTCGCCACACGGCCGCTGTCGGTTGGATGGTCGAGCTCGAACAGGAACTGGCCCGGCGCGACAGTTCGAGAGGAGGGCGAGCCCCCGGCCTGCCGCCGGGAAGGTTCAACAGCCTCCTGATGCTCCAGGCCTGGCTCCGCCACCGTCGCTATTCCACGACCCAGCGTTACCAGACCTGCTACCTGTCCCGGCGCTGGGTCGAGCGTCAGCTCGGGGACAGCCTCCGCTTGGCGCTCACGCCAGGACGGCCAGCATGACCGGCACCACCTATGTCGTCGAGGTCGGCCGCCGCCGGGCGAGGATCGACGTGGGCAGGTTCACCCGCGTCCCTCGGGTCGCCGACCGGCTAGCGTCTCACTGGGCCAAGTCCTTCCAAGACTACGGCTCGGCCACCTCGACGCCAAGCCGTTATGCCGCGGCGGTGCGCGACCTGCTCGCCTACCTCGACCGGCTGGACGCCCCGCCCCAGGCTCTCCGCTTTGTCGACGAGGCGCTCCTCGATGGGTGGGTCGACGACATGAGGTCCCGGCTGGGACGAGAGTCGACCCGGTCGCTAGCCACCTCGGTCCGGGTACTGCTCGACAACCTGGACGTCGGGGAGCTGCACGAGGACCTCACTGACGGCACCTACCTGCGGTGGCGTCCCGATGCCGAGCGCGGTGGCGTGCCCTTGGCTGACCTGACACCCGGCCAGTGGGCGGCGTTACGGAAGCTCTCCAAACGGTCGGTCATAGACGTCACCGCCCGCATCCGGTCGGCTCGTGCCATCGCTGCTGGCGGCTGCGACCCCGGCGACGACCCCGACGGCTGGTCCCAAAAGGCCAACGTGTACTGGGCCGCGCTGCACGGCCAGCTCGACGTCGAGCGCTTCGCCGCCGCCCTGTACCGGCAGAAATGGCCGGACTGGCTGGGGCCGTTCCGGCCGAGGGCCCTCTCCGGAGCGCAGGCAGCCGGCTATGTGGCCAACCGGGTGCGAGAGCAGCTGTTGCCCACCCTGTTGGACATGGCGGCGTTCTGGACCGCCATGGCCGTGGCCACCGGCCTGCCTCCGGAGTCGGTTAACGACCTGGAGACCGGGTGGTTCGACACGCCGCCAGGTGGCGACCTGACGGTCCTTCGCTACCGCAAGCAGCGGCGGGGCCGGGCCACCCTGCCGCTGGTGCTGTTGGCCCGGCCACAGTTCTCCGCCCAGCAGTTGCGGGACACCTACGTGGAGCTGAGCGCACCGCTACGCCCTCTGGCGACGCCGGAGGAAGCAGACCGGCTGTGGTTCTACGCCGTCGTAAGCGCCGGCCGTGAGGTGCAGGTCAGGGTGCCCGACCATGAGACGCACCCCTTCCCCAGGTGGGCCCGCGCGGTGAGGCTGGTGGAGCCGGGCTACATCGCTTCTGTCGAGGAGGCCCGCAGGCAAAGGATCCTGGCGGCGCGCTCGTTACAGGCCAAGCCGATTGCCCGTGGCGCGGCATCCCGGCTCCGCGTCTTGGAGCCGTGGACCGGGCCAGTCGACCCGCGCCGCATCCGCAAGACCGACAAGTCGCACCGCCTGGTCATGTACGGGCTGGCTGGTGCCGCCAACGACCACACCGTGCGGGTGCTGATCGCCCACTACACGAACAGCGACCTCGTCCGGGCCCGGAGCGCGTTGCTCATCACCGACGTGGCCGAGGCCCTGACCGTGTTCGCAGCGGGGCCTCGTCCGACGACGGTCGTCACCACCGAGGCGGCCGGGCAGGTTGCCACCAGCGCGTCGGCCCGGTCGGATCTGGCCGGCATGCTCGGCATCACCGAAGAAAAGCTCGACGCGGTGCTGAGCGGCCGCCACACGATCGGTGCCATCGCCTGTACAGACCCCTACGCGTCGCCCCATGACGACCTTGGCCGCTTCTGCCGTCAGGCGGGGAGCGAGCTGTGCCTTTCCTGCCCCCAGGCGGGCGTCCTGGCCGAGCACGTCCCCTCCCTGTGGTCCGAGGTCGAGCGCCTCGACCGCATCGCAGCCACGATGACGGGCGAGAGTTTCGCCAGGGCGCACGGCGAGTACCACCAGACGGCGCTCGACGTCCTCTCGGTCTTCGACCCCGCTGGCGTCGCCGGGTACCGGGAGCGCGGTGTGATCCCCACCCACCCGGTCGGGGAGGTCGCCCCGGTCCAGCTCCGCAGGAGGAGGGTGCGGCGGTGATCTCCCGCCAAGGCGTCCTGCGAGCGAGAGACGGCCATCGCGACCCCGGCCCCGGCGGCTCGCCTTGGCGCGACGACGACCTCGTCGTGCCCGCCAACCCCGGCGTGGGCCATTACGGGGACGACAGGTGGGTCTTCCCGCCTGACCGCGACAGTGGACGGCCGTGCCGGGTCGACTTCGACGACCCCGAGGCCTTCCCCGACGACGACTGGCTGCGACTGGCACGCGACCTCGGCATGGCCCTCATCGGTCGCCGGCCGGGCCGAGAGCAGCTTGCCCGTTCGAGGCAAAAGCCGGTCAGTGCCGCTCAGGCAGTGCGACGGCTCGGCCTGGTGCCGAACCGCGTCCCGCGCGACAACCCGAAGTCGACGGCGGGCACCCGCCGCACCCTTGCCGCCTACCTCAACCTGATCGCCTTGCTCCACGAGCACCGCAACCAGCTGTGCCACGGGATGGCCCAACCCCCGTGGCCGACCTGGCCGTGGGTCGGCGCTTACGAGGTCGCCGGAGTGGTCGAAGACCTTGAATGCCGGACCGCCATCATCGAGCCCGACGCGTGGTGGGCGGCGGTGCGGGCGGCACTTCGGATCCTCGACGAATGGGCCCCAGACGTGATCAGGGCGTGGACCGCCTACCACGACGCGCAACGAGCACGACAGGGCTCCTGGGGACAGGCAGCACGGGCCACGCTGGAGGCGTGGGCGGGCCGGCCCGACAGCCTGCTCCCAGTCGACGGCGAGGGCAGGCCCAGTTGGAGCACGGTGGCTGCCTGGTGCGGCATCGGGGACATCCGCGGGGACTACCCCGCGCCGCAGGCTCTGGGGGAGCGGATGCTTGCCGAAGGGAGGACGACACGGTGCTGGTGGCCCCAACCTCAGGGACCGGGCCACGACCCCTCCCCGCCGTGGCTCGGCCGGATGGAGTTCGAAGAGCTGTTCACCTATGCCGGACTCGTCCGCAACGCTGCCCTGGATCATCCAGGCGTTGGTGGTGGAAAGCCCAGTTGCGGAGCCTGAGAAGAGATATACTCTCCCTTCTCGGTTATCTGTGGCAGGAGTGGGACTACAAAACTCAGAGCCCACCAGGACATCATCAAATCCGTCTCCGTTCACGTCCCCGGCTGAAGCCACCGACCAGCCAATCTCGCACTCGGTTAAGTTGCTCTCGAATGTCCAGGCCGGTAATAGTTTTATTCCTGAAGAGGAACCGTGGTAAACATAAGCTCGTCCTTCTCGATA
>JAMDDF010000115.1 GCA_023489205.1 Actinomycetota bacterium
TCCTGGCAAGCAGAAGCGGACCCCGGCGCGCCCAGGTCCCACCTGGGGCCGGGCCCCGTCCCCCCGGTCAGCGAGGTAGGGCACGACCAAGCTGCACTCCTTGTCACCAGCGCTCTCGACCACACTCAGCTCGCCCGCTTCGACCGACACCCGGAGCCGGTAAGCCAGGCCGTCGGCCACAGCACCAGCCTCCAGGCAATGCTCTGCCGGGTCGAAGTGCGAAAAGCGCCCTCCCACGCTGCGCGCGCCGGCGAGCGGCGCTAACCCGCCGGCGCCGTCGCGTACTGCCAGGCCCAGGGTCAACGGGGAACCACTGGCCACGTGGTGCACCTGGCCCCCAAAACGAAAGTAGCGACCGGTGCCCGCCGAGACGTCGGCGATCCCAAAGGCGTCATAACCAGCTTGGGGCGCCAGGTTGACATGGACCGACCAGCCCTCCCCCTGGAGCAACGAACGCCACAGTGGCTCTGGATCCACGTGGGCATAAGCGCCAGCCTGTAGGGGGCCAGCGCCCGTCTCCCGGGCGCCGTCGGCTCCTGTGAAGCCGGCTAGCACTGCGGTAGCAAGAAAACTCAGGGCCAACGCCACGTAGTGGGCATCCGCGCTGTAGGGCTCGTAACCGACACGGAAGTTCGCAGGCAGGACGTTTTGCACTGGGCTCAGGCCTCCCTCGGGGCGCTGGCAGGCTAGGGCCGCCGTGAGCGCGCGCGTGGCCGCCTCTCGCGCCCTTAGAGCGAGGGCCTCGTCGGCGCACAACTGGGCCCCACGGCAAAAGTAGGCGCACTGCGCTGTCAAGGTCCATACCTGGCCGGTGCTGCGGTGGGCGCTGGCAAGCGAGCCGTCGGAGAGCTGCAGGGCGAGGCTCCTGCGTAGCCCGCTGTCGAGGAGCTGCTCGAGGTGCCTCCTGTAACGCCCTAGGTAACCTTCTGCCAGCAGCTCCATGAGGTGGTAACGGGTGAACAGGTCGTAGGAGTTGGGGTACCCGGGCTCGTAGTAACACCCCCTCTCGAGGTTGACCCGCGCGCCCTGGCCATCAAAGAACGGCTCCAGCCAGGCGTCAAGCGCCTGGGGAGGGTTCGGGGAAAGGCCGTCACGGATGCGTAGCCACTCCCCCGCCAGCCACACCGCAGCCCAGTTGTGAGGTGGGCGGGCTGCGAACACCTCGGGCACCGCGACCCTGCGGACCTGGTCTGCAAGGGCATCGACACCAGGGCGTCCCTCGGCACGGAGCAGGCCCAGCACCCTGAGCACGGGTAGCCACATGAAGTCGCGGTGGTTGCGTGCCACCGGGCTGGCTATAGGCGGGTCGTAGGAGCTGGTGGCCGGCGCGTCATCGGGGTCCAGGAGGTGACCTAGCACCGCCTCCAACCCCCGCTCAGCGCTCTCGAAGTACGACGCTGCGCTGGCCCCGCGCCCAAGGCGGCCCATCGCTGCGTTGACATAAGCAAAATAAGCGGTGCCGTACTGGGTCGGCTCGCCAAAGACAGGGTCGTACAGCTCACCCGAGGGCTGGAGGAAGGCGCGCAGGTAGGTTGCCCCCGCCTCCAACAGCTCCTGAGCTGGCGTCACTGCAGCAGCCCGGGTGGGCGAGCGGCCAGTACCGTCACTGGGGCACCGGGCCGCCCCTCAAGCTCGCCGAGCAGGTTGAGCAGCGACTTCACGACCTCCTCATGGGTGAGGGAGTAACAGCGGCGCCGGGCATCGACGCGCACCTGGACCAAGCCGGCCCTGCGCAGCGCCGCGAGGTGCTTGGAGACAGTGGGCTGGTCCAGCGAGCAGGCGGCGCTCAGGTTGCTGACGTCGCACTCGGCTTGAGACAGCGCTTGCAGGAGCGCTCGGCGAGCCGGGTGCGCGAGCGCCCGGCAGACCCCAGTCACGAAGTCGGTCAAACAGGCGCCTCACTCAGGTACTCGAGGGCCGACAGCGCCGCCACGGTACCGTCGGCTGCTGCGGTCGTGATCTGGCGCACCCGCTTGTGGCGGACGTCGCCGGCGGCAAATACTCCCGCCAGGTTGGTGCTAAGGGCTTCGTCGGTCACGACTTCGCCGCGCTCGGTCAGCTTGACCTGGCCCTCGAAGGCCTCGGAGTTTGGGACATAGCCGACGAACACGAAGCAGCCGTCGACCGGGGTCTCGGTGATGGCCCCAGCCTCCTTGTCGGCCGAGCGCACGCCAGCCAGCCCCGACTCACCTATAAAAGCGAGCACGCGCTGGTTCATGAGGAAGCTGATCTTGTCGTTAGCCTTTGCCTCAGCGACGGCCCAGGGCTCAGCCTGGAAGTGGTCGAACTCGTGGATGACCGTGATGCGCGAGGCGTACTGGCTCAACGACACGGCTTCTTCGAGAGCGGAGTTGCCCCCACCGATGACGGCGATCGGCCGGCCAGTGAAGAAGTCCCCGTCACAGGTAGCACAATAGGAGATCCCTCGGCCAACGAAGCGCTCTTCGCCGTCCACGCCCACCTTGCGCGGGACCCCTCCAGAAGCGATGATGACGGCCCTCGCGCTCAACACGGTGCCGTTTTTCAACGTGACCGTCTTCACTTGGCCACCAAGGTCGACTCGCGCGATCCGAGCGAACGCCTTGAGCTCAGCGCCGAAGGCGCGGGCTTGGCCTGCCATCGTCTGGGACAGCTCCCGACCGGAGGTCTCCGCCACGCCTGGGTAGTTCGCCACCTTGTAGCTGAGGACCATCTGCCCGCCAATAGTGCCGCTGTCCAGGACCAACACTGAGCGCCGTGCTCGGGCGGCGTAGATCCCCGCAGTCAGGCCGGCGGGCCCCGCGCCCAAGACGATGATGTCGTAGCCCGTGCCCATGGCTAACGCCGGTCAGCTTTGCTCGCCGAAGTTCTCGTCGAGGAGAGCGGTCACTTGGTCCATGGTCTGGATACTGCTGGTCGCGGCAACCACCTTGGCGTTCTTGAAGTACACCGTGAAGGGCAGCCCAGCGAAGCTGGCGGTCTCGGGCAAAGCGCGGATCACGTCCCCGACGGGCTCGTCGAAGTCCATGTCCCGGAAGGCCACGTGGGGGTAGTCGGCGCTGAGAGTCTCCATGATGTCGTACACGGGCAAGCACATCGGCCCCATGCGACCGCAGCAGACCATGACGTTGTCGTTGTTAGCCAACGTTTCTTTGAAAGCCTGCTCGGATTCGATGTGCTCCAGTCCGGTCTGCAACATGACGTGTTCTCCTCTCCTACGGTGGCCTTCGACCACCTCATATACTTGGTGTGCCATATGCTATCATCGGTATGTTTCTTAGGCGCCCCTACACCGGCCAACAGCCTCCGCCAACCCCACGAGGGCGCGCGACCCTCCAGCGCAACCGCGGCTAACCTGGCGTGTTTAAGTTCCCTTAAGGTACGCGCCGGGTAACCGGCAAGCCATGAGCTAGGAGGTCAAAGCATATGAGGAGTAACGGTCATTGGAGAGCCATGGTCGGAGCTGCTGCCGCCGGCAGTGCTCTCATGGCCGTCGGGGTGGTGGGCCTGCCAGGTGTGGCAAGTGCCACGGTCGGGAGGCTGGAGGCCGGTAGCGGGAGCATAGTCAGCTTCGCCGAGCAGGCCGGCGCTGCGCCCAACTACATCTTCCCAGAGACGACCTCGGCCAACCAGAGCTTGTACAACGACAGCCAGTTCATCAACTTGATGTACCCGTTGGTGTACTTGCCCAACCCGTACCAGCCCACGATGGACTACAGCCGCTCGATGGCTTACCCGCCGGTCTTTTCCGACCACGACACGGTCGCCACGGTCAAGCTAAAGCACTGGATGTGGTCCGACGGGAGCCCCGTCACAGCACGCGACCTCGTCTTTTACATAAACCTCGGCAAGGCCGAGGGGGCCACCTGGGGCAATTACGCCGGCCCCAGCCAGTTCCCCTACAACCTGAAGAGCTATACAGCGCTCAACGCGACCACGATCCGCTTCGTGCTGAAGAGCCCGATGAACCCGACTTATTTCATCGACAACGGGATCGACTATATAAGCCCCCTCCCCCAGCAAGCGTGGGACAAGACCTCGCCCAACGGGCCGGTCGGCAACTACGACATGACCCCAGCCGGGGCCAAGAAGGTCCTTGCCTTCTTGCAAAAAGAGGCGTCAGACACCAGGACGTACGCGACAAACCCACTTTGGAAGGTTGTCGACGGGCCCTACATGTTGAAAAGCTTCGGCGGCGCTAGCGCACCAGACGTCTTCGTGGCCAACCCGCACTACTCGGGGACAGCCCCGGCAATAAAGACCTTCGAGGAAGTCCCCTTCACTTCGAGCAGCGCGGAGTTCACAGCACTTGAGTCCGGCACCGTCGACTACGGGTACGTACCGACCCAAGACATCCCCGCCATGGCGAGGATAAAAGCTGAGGGCTACTCCATCACCCCCTCGCCGACGTGGGGCTTCGACTACATCATCCCCAACCAAAAAAACCCCAAGGTCGGGCCCATCTTGAGCCAGGCCTACATGCGCCAAGTGCTCGCCCACCTGGTCGACCAAAACACGATGATCGCCCACTTCATGCAGGGCTACGGCATCCCCACTTACGGGCCAACGCCGATCTACCCCAAGGGCAACCCGTTCCTCTCGCCCGCCGAGTCCCACAACCCCTACCCCTACTCGGTCAAAGACGCCGAGAAGATCTTGAAGGCCCACGGCTGGCAGGTCAACCCTGGCAAAGTCGACGTCTGCCAGGTACCCGGGCCCAAGGGCTGTGGGGCAGGCGTCACCAAGGGCGAAAAGCTTTCGCTAAACCTGCTCTACTCGAGCGGTTTGACGATCATGCAAGAGGACACCGACCTCTTCCAGTCCGACGCCTCCTTGGCCGGAGTGCAGATCAACCCCAAGGCCGAGACCTTCAACACCGTGATCTCCCAGGTACAGCCGTGCACGCCCAAGGGGCTCGGCACGCCCACCTGCAACTGGCAGCTCGGTGAGTACGGCGGCATCAGCTTGTCGACCTACCCGAGCGGGGAGGGCCTCCTCAATACCGGAGGGGCCTTCAACGCTGGCCAGTTCTCCGACCCGACCCTGGACAAGCTGATCCAAGACAGCACGACCTCTACCAGCCTGGCGGTGTACAAGAGCTACGAGGACGCCGTGGTGAAACTGGAGCCGTGGATCTGGCAACCTGTGCCGGACAACATCTTTGCCACCAAGAAGGGCCTGTCCGGCTACGGCCTCACGAGCGAGTTCGACGGCGGCTTTGGCTACATCGAGCCGGAGTTCTGGACCTTCAAGTGACGGGCACCCACCACTAGCCGGGGGGCGCCATACCCATGGTGGCCTGGGCCTCGGGAACCTCCCGGCCTCGGCCACCGTGGGCGGCGCTCTACTAACTAGTTTGGAACCGGAGGAGCAAGTGCAAGAAGGGCAGTTGCCGTGATCGGGTACATCATCAGACGCTTCGCCCAGTCGGTCCTAGTGCTGCTGCTCGTGACCCTGGTGATGTTCATCTTGTTCCACCTGCTGCCCGGAAACCCCGCCCGGGCGGAGCTCGGCGTGAAGGCACAGCCGGCCGCCGTCGCAGCGTTCGACAAGCTCCAAGGCCTCAACAAGCCGGTCTGGTACCAGTACTACCTCTACCTGGACCACCTCGTGCACGGGAACCTCGGCTACTCGTACATCCAAAACGCCTCGGTGGCCTCGCTGTTCGCCCAACGCTTCCCCAAGAGCATCCTCCTGGTGGGTTTGGCCACGGTCGTCGCGATCTTGATCGCCATCCCCCTAGGGGTCATGCAAGCAGTGCGGCGCAACAGGGTCGAGGACTACGTCTTCACCGGCTCCGCTTTTGTCCTCTACTCGTTCCCCACCTTCTGGCTCGGCATCGTGCTAGTCGAGATCTTCGCTATACAGCTGCACTTCCTGCCGCCTTTCGCCCCCGAAGGCAACTCTGTGACGGCGATACTCGCCCACTGGAGGGGCTTGGTCCTGCCGGTGATGACGCTCGCTTTGATAAATGTCGCCGCCTACAGCCGCTACATGCGCTCGTCGATGATCGACAGCCTGGCACAGGACTACATCCGCACAGCCCGGGCGAAAGGCGTCGGACGCAAGGCGATCCTGCTTCGACATGCCCTGCGTAACTCGTTGATCCCAATGGCGACGCTGATCGGGCTGTCTGTGCCGGGGTTACTGTCGGGGGCGGTGATAACCGAGCAGGTTTTCAACTACCCAGGCGTCGGGCTCCTTTTTTTGGCAGTCTGCCCAGCAAGACGACTTCTCAGTGCTGCTCGGCCTAACCCTGGTAGCAGCGATCGGCGTGATCTTGGGCAACCTGCTCGCCGACGTCTTGTACGCCGTCTTGGACCCGAGGATACGCTACTAATGGCCAGCATCGGCATAACAGGTG
>JAMDDF010000057.1:0-4788 GCA_023489205.1 Actinomycetota bacterium
TCCGCTGTTGACCGTTGGCGACCATGATTTTCCGCCCGATGGGGCACGGATGGGGGACGGCCAGTCAGTATCTTGGCTCGGAGGCCGGTCACTCAGCGTGGTCTTGGGCGCGACCACGCTCTGTGGTACGGGGTGGAGGCCCTTCGGTCCGTTTCATTTCCGTCACTTTGCCCTGTGCTCACTACCACCGAGCACGGGGGGCCAAGGCCGCCGCGCAACACTTCGACAAAGGTTTGTGGCCCTTGCCCATCAGACGACCACGGTTGGCACATCGACTGACCAGGTGCGTGCAGAAGTCCTGGGTCTACCATCTCGGCGTGGGCCTTCTGGAGCGGGGCCTCAGAAGGGATGCCTCGACCGTGGTCAGCGTCGCTGGCGCGTTCATAGCAGTGTCGCTGGTTGTGACGGTCGCCTGTTGGCCGCTGCTGTTGCTTGAGGGCGATGCCTTTGCTCCACCGACTTGGTGGCAATGGACGCTCGGAGGCGTTGCAGAGTTGCTGTGGCTGTCGAGCTTGGCAGCTGGCTGGATGGTCTGCAAGAGGAGCGGCAAGGCGCGGACACTGGCGGATTACGCCGGCCTGACAATGATCGTTGGTGTTGTTGGCCTGATCGTCTACGCATTCCCTGCGTCCCTCTGGCCGATTCGCAGGATGTCAGCGCTCAGGAACCCGACGTCAGCCCGACCCCTATCGAAGTCGACTATGTAGTTCCCAACGACCCATTTATGGTCAACATCTGGGAACACACGCGAGTGCGGGCGCCAACCCCGTAGGTGTCTCCGGGACGAGCGTTGTGTAGGCCGAGCCAAGGGGGGTTCTCCCAAAGCTGCCTGGTAGGAGTAAAGAGCGTTGCGATCCTGCGCGCGCAACGGGCCGAGCTCACGAATTAGGACTGCCCGACTATGGGCTTATGGGTACTCCACCTCATCTCCGCGGGTAGCGTCTTGGCGATGGAGCGGATCGAGTGGGAGTGCGAGGTCTGTAACCAACCAATCGAGGAGGGTGACGGCTCCCTCTGGGTCGACATTGACGAGGCAGATCGTGTCGCTACTGCCAAGGAGCATTGGCGACGTGAACACACTTCTGGCGAAGGAACGCTCTGTACCGTCGACGACCCGTTAGATGCGCCTGCAGAGGCTAGGTGGCACCAGACACATCACGCATGTCGTCCGAAAGACGAGATTCGGGGCTATGAGGTCGATGTTGGTCGCATCCGAACGCCCTGGCTTCTGCTCACTTGGACCTCCCATCTGCTCGGCAAGCTCTGGGTCTACGAGAACTCGAACTGGCTCGGGCTCGTAAAAGACGTTGCGCATGCCCACGGGGCCGACGTCTCGACGAGCTAGCTTTCTTGCATAACGATGTCTCCTCGTTTCCGACCCTCCTCAGCCTGCAGCTCACCGACCATCGTCGGTCCACCGGGGAGGTCAATGCGGTCGGTGCGCGGTGGTGGGTAACAACGATGGGCCGGCGTCGAGTTCTTGGGACGGCTGGAGGTGCATCGAGGCGGTTCGGGTCCTGCTTTCGGCGGTGGGGAGCCGAGAAAGGCCGTCAAGTTGGTCGCGGTAGGCATCTAGCCTGCGGGAAAGTGTGCCGTACGTTTGCGAGGCTTCGAGCCGACCATCACGTCGAGGAGCTTGGGGTCCTGACCGTATAGGTGCGGGGCCAGGGCGACCACGACGTGGCGGCGGGAGAAGACCTTCCGCCGGGCTAGCTCACCGTCGGGGGCGAGGACTCCGGCGATAAGGCGGCGAGCGTCCTCGAAGGTCAGCTGGGCCGGGGGCCCTAGCTGCTGCAACGTCGATCGCCTCAGCGAGCCGCTCGGCCGGCCATCCAACCGACTCCAGCTCTTCCCGCCAACGCTCGACCAGCTGCCCCTCGGGCACATGGCGCTTGGCCTTGCGGGTGGCGCTGGCGGCGACGCCCCGGGCACGGTAGGAGGTGTCGCATCTGCGCTTGCATTCGGCTTCGATCTCGGCCCCCCGCTTGGAGTGGACGTCCATAACCTCGTTGGGGACACCGGCGATCTTCCAGTGGCCGAGCCGTCCGTATGGGCCAGGGTCCGGCTCGATGGCGTAACCGAGCTCTACCGCCAAGCGTGCCGCAGCGAGCCGGCCGACCATGGTGGCGGCGTGCAGGTGCTCTCTCCATAGCGCAGTGTCCGCCGCCTTCCACCCGCCTTGCTCGTCTTTCATCTCCACGAGGTTCACGAGCAAACAGTGATCGTGGGGCAGGGGTCGCCTGCCCTCGAAGTGGCATGGCGGGTGTGCGCATAGATGAGCCCGTTCGTGGGTGTGGGCTTGCTCGCTTCGCCACGCCGGCTGCCCATTTCCCGGGTCACCCTGTCGAGGTAGGCGAGCGTTGCCTCTCTCTCGGCGTCCATCACACGGTGCATCGCTTCTGCCCCGCCGATCACGCCCAGCTCGGCCACGCTCTTGTGGGCTGAAATGACGACCTCCATGCCGGGCCGCCGAGTTTGCACGAGCCTCTCACCCGTGCGTGGGTCCTTGGCACCACCAGGACCGAAGACAGCCCCGTAGCTCTCTGGCATCACTGTGCCAGCCAGCCTCAGTCCCGCCGCTCCCGAACCACCCCAGACAAGCGGCGTCTCACCCCGGGAGGCGTAGTACTCTGTGGCCATGCCGGGGTGGTCGTCGCCCCGCTCCAGCACCGTGGCGCGGTGGTACTCCACTGACTCGGCCCCCATCATGCGCATCCAGCCCAAGGCTTTACCTCGTCCAACGAACCCGCCACCGCTATTTTCAGGCAAGCCCTGGGCTTGCAACCGTGTTCTCTCTCTTTTGGCTTTATACCAGCAAGAGAAGTCCGCGTGAAGCCTTTTCTTCTTTTCGGTAAATAGCGGTCACTAAAGGTTACCAACGGTCAAATGGAATTGTGCAGACGGCTGGCTAGCGGTGGCCACGGTCCGGTTCGAAGGGCGCGGGGTTGGTGAGCACCGGAGTAGGCACCCGAGAAGGCCGCGTTCGAGCTGGTCAGCGGGACATCGCCATCTTCGCCCTTAAGGGTAGGAACCCACACAAGGAGGAAAACAGTGGCTACCACTGGTGCCTTGCCCCGGCTGTTGACCATTGACCAGCTTGCCCAACTACTGAACGTGAACGCGCGTCATGTCCGCCGGCTCGTTGCCGAAAGGCGCGTGCCTTTTGTGAAGTGGCGAAGATTTATCAGGTTCGACCCAACGGAGATAGCAGCATGGCTTGATGCCGCTCGCCCCACCGTGCCGTTGAGAAGTTCATTTGGGTCTCCACGGCTTACCGGTCACAGCCGGCGGCTACCCTAGGAGGCCGTAGCCCAGCCGCCGCACAACAGGAGGTTCGGCATGAGCCGCCGCCAATTCGGGCGCGTACGCAGACTTCAGTCCGGCCGTTGGCAGGCCCGGTACTCGACTGGAGACGGTCGGGTCCGCGCTGCTCCCCAAACGTTTGCCACGGAGGGCGACGCGTCGAGGTACCTGGCGACCGTGGAGGCCGATCTGGGCCGGGGCCAGTACCTCGATCCCGCAGCGGGCAAGATGACGTTCTCGCAGTGGGCCGACCAGTGGCTGGCTCGCCCGGGGGAGCGGGCCAATAGCGTGGTTCGCGACCGACAATCGCTCGAAATGTTGGCGTCGGACCTCTCTCACCGGCCGCTCGTCTCGATCACTCCCATGCACGTCCAAGCCATCGTCGATGCGCGAGCTAAGGCCGCTGCACCATCCACGGTGGCACGCGACTTCTCAACCCTTCGGGCAGTGTTCAATGCGGCGGTGGATGCCGACGTGATCGGCCGGTCGCCAGCTCGGAAAGTGGCACTCCCGAGAGCGCGACCGCCGGCCCGAGTCACGCTAAGCCCAGCCGAGCTCGAGCAGCTTGCCTCTGCAGTGCCGTCGCTTTACCGAGCTTTAGTCCTTGTCGCAGGTGTGCTCGGTTTGCGTTGGGGCGAGGGCGTAGGGCTGCGAGTGCGGGACATCGATTTTCTTCGGCGGGCGGTGAACATTTCCCAGGTGGTTGAGGAGGTGGCAGGCCATCTGGCCATCGTCAAGGAGGCCAAGACGACTGCCGCTCTACGGACTTTGTCTGTGCCCGCGTTCCTAATAGATGAGCTGGCGGAGCACCTCGCCAAATACCGTCTCGGGGTGGCCGGCGACCTTGAGGCTCTTGTGTTCGTTGGCCCGAGGGGAGGAGTGCTGAGAAGGCGCTTCGGTGAGCGCATCTTCGCACCTGCCGTAGCGAAGGCGGGCCTGGACGAGTCGCTGACGTTCCATGGGCTACGCCATGCGGCGATCTCGACCATGGTCGAGCTGGGCGTTCACCCGAGGGTCATGCAGGGCCGGGCTGGCCACGCCACCGCGAAGTTGACGATGGAGCTTACGCACACGTCCCGGAGTCGGCGGATCGCCAGGCGGCCGAGTCGTTGGAGCGCCACTACCGTCAGAGGCTGGCGGATGAAGGGCCAAACGACGCGCCGACCCGCCGGGACCGCGCCACGTGATCCGTGGGGGACTTGGATCCGACAGCGAGCCGCGCAACGCGCCTGTCGCCGTCCTATTGGCGGGACCGAACGGGGCCGGCAAGTCGACGTCGAGCCCCAGTCTGGTGCCCGCCGAGTGTGCCTTCCTGAATGCCGACATCATGGCGGAGAGGTTGCTTGCCGTAGGCCATCCACTGGCCGGGGTCGGGACTGCTCGGTGGGCGGATTTCCAATGGCTCGCTGGAGTGAAGTCCTGAACCTCAGGGGAGGGCTGCGGCCTTACGAGCCAGCCTCTACCGGGCAACGAAGGAACTCGACG
>JAMDDF010000057.1:4798-6243 GCA_023489205.1 Actinomycetota bacterium
GCCGTTGCCTCGGTCAACGGCGATGGGAAGGCCGTGAGGGCGGCGGTGCTCAACAGTCTTCGCTATTGCGGCTACAGTCTTGGTCTCTAGGTCGCCGAACACGTCATCGGTGGCACTAGCGCATGCTCCTTCGCCCCTCATGTTCGTGTTCCCGCGGCCTTGCCCAGGGCCTGCCGAACCGGCGAGGTCCACTAAATCGGTTCTCTCGTCGAGAGGAGAATTGCTCGCTGATGACTTCGCCACCTAGCAGCTCCGGGGCGACTTCACACGCTCTGCCGCGACGAGTCGACGCGCTCGGCCACTTCATCATCAACTTCGATCGTCAACCTGGTCACGGCATCTCCAGTGTAGGGTCGACCCGACGACGGGACAGACGGGGGTTCTAGCGTTCACGCTGCCTCCGCAGAGATAGTTCGGTGTGAGCTGTCCGGGCGAGATTGGGAAGGTCGTGCTCGACGATGTCCCACACAATGTCGAGGTTGATGCCGAGGTAGCCGTGCACGGCGCGGTTCCGGAAACTAGCGATGTCGTCCCAGGGGATCTCGGGGTGTGCAGCCTTGAGCTCAGGTGAGAGGCGCTGCGTCGACTCCGCCAAGGTCTGGAGGCGGTAGATCGTGGCGTCTCGCAGCTCCTCGTCCTCGTGCAGCGCGTCCCGCCCGCGAGGTGTTGCGCTTCGCTCGATACGGGCCGCTGCCTCGGCGATGTAGGTGAGGTAGAGCGCGTCGTCGTGATCAGTCACAGCGGTACAGCTTCCCCCTCCACCTTCTCCCGGATGACCGGGTGGACCTCGGTACCGATGTCGACCGGGTAACCGGTCAACTCCTCCATCTCCCGCTCGAAGGCGAACAGGTCGAGGCCTCGATGACTTGTGTCGAAGTCGACGAGTAAGTCGATGTCGCTAGCGGGCGTCGCCTCGCCGCGGGCGACTGAGCCAAAGACCCGGATCCTCGACACGCCACGGCGAGACGCCAACCGAAGGATCTCATCGCGGTGCGTACGAAGCAGTGAGAGGCTGGGGGCCTCGAAAGTCCTGGTGGCAGACACCGGGTTCACGGTGACCATGGTAGGGCTTCCTTTGGGCCCGACTGGGCCGCCGCCGTCGTCCGCGTGGCGCCGGCAAGTGCCTTTGAACGTCGATGAGCCCCGGTTACGAGCCAACCTCAATCGCGTCGGGTACTGCACGCGCGCTGCACGTGGTGACATAGCGTTGCGGTTCTTTTCCTTTCACGCTTTGGGTGGTGGAGCGGAGGGGTACAAATCCTGCGTCGCCGCCGAGGTTTCTTCTCCGATGGGGCACGGATGGGGCACGAAAGGCGATTTCTAAGGTGACAAAGGCGACAAAGAAGCAGGTCAGAGACTATGCATGGCAAATTAGAGCGCAGCCTTCACACGGCTGAGGTCGGAGGTTCAAGTCCTCTAGCTAGCTAGGGACCGAGGAGGCCTGC
>JAMDDF010000067.1:0-5567 GCA_023489205.1 Actinomycetota bacterium
GACAACGAGTCGATGCGTGACCGTGTCGCCCGGTGAGGATGGCCACCTACAACGCGGCCTCGTCCCTCGCGGCGCTGCTCGCCTCTCACTTCCGCCGTGCCGAAGACGAAGCCCGCACGTTGCTTTTCGAAGCGTTCCGCTCCCCAGCCGACATGGAGGTCGTTGGCGACGACCTGCACGTGCGGCTCGAGCCGCTCTCGGAGCCGAGGCGCAGCCGGGCAATAGCGGGCTTGTGCGAAGAGCTGAACGCGACCGGGACCATTTACCCCGGGACCAAGCTTCGCCTCGTCTACTCCGTGAAGGGCGGGCAAGTGCCAACGGTTACGGGCGTCCCGGCACAGGCCTGAAGCCTCGCAACCGGCCCCCCCGTCCCTGCCGTAGCGCGACTTGGGCTACTGGCCCGACGACGCCCGTCCCCAATCGAAGGGGCGACGGGCCTCAGCGAGGGAGGTGGAAGCACTCAGCCACAAGGCGTTGAGGTCACGATCCTGCTTGCCCCGTGAGGCCCAGCCACAACTCGACTATCCCGCCATGCTGGGAGTCCTGGATCCGAGGTCCATTACACGTTCCTTGTGGATGTAGGAAGATCGGTCGCGTCGTTGGGGAGGTGGTCGCCTGTGGCAAAGGTTTGCAGCAGCGCGTGTAGATGGTCGGCTGTCGCTTCCCAGGGGTAGCGGCGAGCTCGCTGTTGACCCTTGTGGCGCAACTGGCAGCGGCGAGCGTTGTTGGTCCAGAGATCGGCCATCTCGGTGCCGAGAGCGTCGGCGCTGTGTGGCTGCACCACCACCGCGGCGTCTTCGACCACTTCGTCAACAGCTGGGGTCGTCGAGACGATTAGCGCTGCGCCACAAGCGAGGGCCTCGAGGGGTTGGAGGCCAAAGCCTTCGTAGAGCGCAGGCTGGACACAGAGGGCGGCATCAGCATAGCAGCGACGCAACTGCTCGTCGCTGATGCGCCCCAGCAGCTGGACGCGGTGCTCAAGGTGGAGCCGCTTAGCTTCGTGGATAACAGCCTGGGCATATCGCCCGAGGTTGCCCGCGATGGCGAGATCCGGTAGGGAGGCGCCTAGCTGGAGAGCATGTGCGTATGCCTTGACCACGAGGACGCTTTGGTCGCGCGCCTCGCTGCCAAGGTGGAAGACGAGATCCTCTTTGGGCTTGGTTTCGCCTGGGTGGAACGTTGTGTAGTCCACCCCGAGCGGTACCACTTCAGTGGGCGGCAGCGCGTCGCCGAAACGGTCTGCAAGCTGGTTAGCGACGCTGTGAGAGCAAGTTATGAGAGAGCGGCAGCGCAGGACGCTTCGTCGCATGGCAGCTCGCTGGTAAGTGCGTCGGAGGTACTCTTTGGGGCCGTTGACGGGCGTGAAGGTCCACCGAACGTGCGGGTCCTCTGGTATGTGGAGCACGACCGGTGGGCCCCAAAGTGGCCCGCACTCCGCAAGAGAATAGACGGCGGTGGCTTTCACCCGGCGGGCGTAAGTAGGAAGGCCAACTTGTTCCCAAAGACTCATAGGCATCAGGGGTGCCGTTAGGACATTGGGCAGGTGGGACAGTGCTTCCCGGCCGTACGCGCTCGTGACGACGACGTACTCGGCCCCGTCGGTCCGGGCTACGAGTAAGGGGAAGACTTTCCGGAGGGCGCGTGCAACCCCACGACCACCGGGCCGGATGGCCATGCCGTCCAGAAGAATCCGCTTCACGCGTACGGCCCCGGGGTATTTATCGGGGCTATTGACCGGCCGCAACTTGCTTGTCGATAGAGGAAGGCTTCCAAGCGAGGACCGACGAGGCGCGCGTCGAAAAAGGTACGAAAGCGTGCGCTAGCGGCGCGACCGGCGGCTTGCCGGACTGTCTCGTCTTCGAGGAGGTCCATCAGGGTGCGTGAGGCCGCTTGCGGGTCGTCCAAGGGCCAGTAACGCCCCTCCATGCCGTCGGAGAAGAGTTCAACGGTGCCTCCCCGGGCAGCCGCCACGACCGGTAGTCCAGCGGCTAGGGCCTCGATGAGAGCTATCGGACCGGTCTCGACCGGAGAGGCGTGCACGTAGGCGCGGTAGGCTGGCAGGGCCGCGCGGACATTGGGGTCGAAGCCACGGAACCGAACCTGGCCAGCTAAACCCAAGTCGTCCGCTCTGCGCTCCAAGTGCTGGCGGATCCGGCCGGTACCGTAGATGTCGAGCGTGTATTCCCTGCCGGCACGTTTGGCTAAGCCAAGGACGCGGAGTATGAAGTCCTGGTTTTTTTCCCATTCGAGGGCCCCTACTGTGACCAAGTCCGCAAGGGGCTTCCCATGGTCGCGAGTTTGGAGTGGCCTCACGAAGTTGTGGATGACCTCCGAGGGGACTTTCGCAGCCTGGGGGACAGCTTCGACGAACTGCTCGCGCGTAGCTCGGGACACGTACACCATCCCGTCCAGGTAAGCGACGACCTCTCGCTCGGAGCGCTCGATGGCTCTGGCCTCATGCCCCCCGGCCCTGATGAGTTTCTTACTCACCCACCCGTTTGCTTGCGAGCGCAGGAAGTGGACGGCCATGACGACTCGCTGGTGAGGCCCCTGCCTGGCCAGGATGCTGGCTTTTGCGGCCTCCGGTCCCTGTGCGTAGATAACGGCCGGGCCGAGGCCGGCGAGCCGTCGGCGCAGGGCGTTGGCGAGAAAGGCGGTGTGCCAGTAGCGGTACCAGGCCACGCTTGCCGGTGGGGCGACGTGCTGGAGGAGCGGACGGAGGCCGAAGACGGGCGTGGACAAGGGTCGGCCCCAGCTGAACGGGGTGACGAGGTCGGGCGTCAGGGTTTTCTGGTCCAGGTACCAACAAAACTCGCGTACGTGGGTATGGACGCCTGTTGTGCCGTCGGGACGCAGGATGGTCGCTATGACCAGGGGCAATGGTGTGACCGAGCGCTGGTTGATCTCTGGCAAGGAGCCACCTGCCCTGGGGCTAATTGCTGGTGTCATGCTGGTACGTTTTTGCCTGGGCCCATGCCTAGGAGCGCGTTCGCGTTGGCACTGTAGACCTTTTCCAGCACCTCGGACGGCAGGTCGAGGCCGTAGATGTTCCAGCGCCCAGACCCAGGGAGCGGCTCGTCTGTATAGGAGAAGTACTCGTCTGCGGTTTCCAAGAAGCGGAAGTAGATCCGCAGAAGTCCCTCGCGAAGCGGGAAGACATCGGTCCCAAAGACGATGCGGCCGGGGTAACGGAGGAACAGGTCGCGGGCGGCTCGGGGCTGGCGGCCCAGCTGGAGGTGTACCCAGGCTATGTCGACGAAGAAGTTGGGGTAGCGCTCGAACATACCTGCCAAGTACGACAAGTTTTCGGGGTAGAGGCCGTGTGCGGCCACGAACGTCGTACCGGAATGGCGGGCTACGACGGTCTCCACTGCGCCAATCAGCTTGTGGAAGCGCTCCTTCCCACCTCTGTGCTGCTGGCGCCAGCGCAGGAGCTCCTCTAGGCGTTCATTGCTGCGGTCTGCCTGGGAGAAAAAAGCCACAGGGTCTGCCACGTGCATGAGCACGGGCACCCCTTGCGACCCGGCCGCTTCCCACAGCGGGGCAAGCCGCTCGTCATCGGGCAACACAAGGCGGCCCTGCGCCCGCACCTGCGTACCGATGTCCTTCCATACCTTCAGGCCTCGGGCGCCCGCAGCCACAGAGCGCTCCAGCGACTTGGCGAGCAGCTCCGGTCCTTCCGGGCGCTCCAGGAGCCGCCAGTCCACGTGGCAGAAGGTGAAGAAGCGGGCCGGGTGAGCTCGGTCGTAACGCTCGAGGTTTTCTTCCAGCTCCCGGCCCCAGCGCCCGTCTAGGTTGACCATGCTCTCGACGTTGCAGGCGTCCATGAGGTCGAGGAGGCTTCGTACGTCTTGCTCCGTCCAGGAGCCGTCCGGGCTCAGCCAGCGCCCGAGGTGGGTGTGGAAGTTGACGGCGGGAAAGCACGCCCGCTGTATAGGGGTGACGGGCACCTCGAGGGTAGAGGCGGGGGCGTAATCGCCGAGGCGTGGTCCCTTGGCACGCCAGCGCCGGTAGGCGCGCCCGGCTTCCACGACGAGCATCGGGACATGGCGGTGCCCGAACTGCACGGGAGGCTCACGCTCTTCACTGTAACCAACTGGCACCCCATCGCTTGCCCGCACTCCACGGGGAGTGGACTTCTCACCTGGATTGGCAGAGGCCACAGGCTGTGCGTGGGAAGGCACTGTCAGCTCCAAATGTCCCTCAGCACGTTGAACACAACCCGTGAACCCAGCCGGTCAAGCCGGACCGGCAGTTCCCGCATATGCGAGAGGGCTTCGCGCACGGCCGCTTGGCTCTCCTGAGGGCAGATGACTAGGAGGAACCCGCCCCCACCCGCCCCCGTGACCTTGGCGCCCGTCGCCCCCGCCTCGAGCGCCAGGCTGACGGCCCGGTCGATGGCTCCGTTGGTGACCCCCGTGGCGAGCTTGCGTTTGAGCGCCCAGCTGTCCCTCATTGCCTCTCCCACCGCGTCCACACTGCCCCGCCGGAGGCCATCTGCTGCCGAAGCAGCCAGTTCACGGAGGCCGTCGAGCTCTTCCTGGCTGCGGCCCACGTTGGCTGACTGTTCGGTGAGGATCGTTGTCGCGTTGCGGGTCACACCCGTAAAAAAGAGCATCATTTGGTCCTGCAGCCCCCGGCGCTCCGCCATGGTTATGCCCACCTCGTCGGCCACGACGCGGTCGCCGGGGCCGAAGCGGATGTCGCGGATGCCGCCCAGCGCTGCGATGTACTGGTCCTGGCGGCCGATCTTCTTGCCGCATCGGTCTATCTCTATCGTGCAGGCTCCCTCGGCTAGCTCCTCAGCCGAGGCGTGGTGGCCCTGGTAGGCCCAGAGCGCGTGGAGCAGCCCGACCGTGACCGACGACGAGGAGCCGAGGCCCGACCCGGCCGAGGGGATGTCGGCCAGCATGGTGACCTCCACACCGTTTCGCACCCCCGTCATGTACATGGCCTCCCGGACAAGCTCGTGCTTGAGCTGCTCGACGCGCGAAACGATCTCCTTTTGCGAGTAGTTGACGTATATGTCTTCGTCGAAGCGCTGTTTCACGATCACGTAGACGTACTTGTCGATGGCGCAGTTGAGCACCCGCCCGCCGTGCTCGCGATAATAGTCCGGGAGGTCGGTGCCCCCACCTACGAGGCCCACCCGGAGAGGCGTTTGCGTGATGATCATCTCTTCGCGCCTTTCGCCTTGCGCACCACACCGAGCGCCCGCATGCGGGCGTCGGCCTCGGCGAGCACGCCGTCGAGCCCAGGCACCCCTACCAGCCATTCGGCGTAGGCCTTGACTGAATCTGCCGGCGTCCTCCGCGGCTTCCAGCCGAGCTCGCCCAAGGCGCTCACGTCGGAGAGGATGTGGCGGGTGTCGCCGAAGCGGTACTCGCCGGTCACCCTGGCCTGCACCTCCGAGCCGTACTGGTGCCGGACAGTATCAGCGAACTGCTCCGTCGTGACCGCCTCGGCCCCTCCCACGTTGAACACCCGCCCAATGGCGCCCTCGTCCTCGAGCACGAGCACGTTGGCGTCCACGACGTCCGCTATATTGACGTAGTCACGGACGTTTT
>JAMDDF010000067.1:5577-6150 GCA_023489205.1 Actinomycetota bacterium
GGACGGGCGCCTCGCCCAGCATGTAGGAGAGCGAAAAAATGCGGCAGGCGCCCGAGTACGCGTTGTAGACGGACTGCCTGGGTCCTTGGACGATGCTGTAGCGGAGAGCCACGGTCGGGATGCCGTAGCGCCGGCCCAAGTTGACCGCCACCATTTCCTCGCCAAGTTTGGACATCCCGTAGGCGTTCTGGGGGTTAGAGACACGCTCAGGTGTGGCCAACATCTCGAGCGGTCCGTAGCAGACCGGGCAGGGGATCTCCCAGCGGCCCGCCGCGAGCTGCTCCTCCGGGCGCATGCCGGGGGTCTGCTCCCCGTCTTTCGGGCAACGGTAGAGCCCCTCGCCCATCGCCGCCTGGGAGGAAGCCACCACCACCCGGGCGAGGTCGAGGTGCTCGGCCACCGCTATCTCGTAGATGAGGGCCGTGGAGACCACGTTCACGTCGCTGAAACGGGAGAAGTCGGTCAGGTAGTCCTGGTAGGCGGCGAAGTGGTAGACCGCTTCAGCCCGCCGGAGGAGGTTGGCCATGAGCTCACGGTTGCGCACATCGCCCTCGTAGAAGTCCACTTCGGGGC
>JAMDDF010000088.1 GCA_023489205.1 Actinomycetota bacterium
CCAGGTGCTCGAAAAGGTCATCGGCCAGGCCCCCTCCCCCACCCCAAGGCCAGCCAGCAAGGCTTCTCGGCCGAGGCCGTAGGGCTCCCCACGGGGGCCAGATGTTGTTCATCGAGGCCAGGTTTGCAAGCCTTGGGTGATTATTCACACGGTGGCACAGCACGTTCCCCGTGCCTCCGACAGGGCCTACCGACAACACTGGTCCGAGCGGCTCGTCACGGGCGCAGTGTGGTGGTGTTACACTGTTACAAGGAGGAGAGCTCGAATGCAGACCACACCGACCCGGGTCCCAGAGGCTGTCCATCGCGAGGTCCAAGCAGCGGCCCGCCTGCTCGGCTGCAATGCCTCTGAGCTGCTCGAACGAGCTTGGGACAGCTTCCGCCAGAGTGCCGAGTTCGGCGAAGAGCTCGCTCGCGCCCAAAAGGCGTTCGCGACAGGGGACCTCGGCTCTGTCGCTTCCATGCTCCAAGGCCAAGCCACACAACGTGCCCGTCAGCGAGCCGGGGCCGTCAAGGCCCTCAGGCGAGGCTGAACTTCGCCCGGCTACGGTCGGGCAGTGCAGCTGCGCCTGACCAGGAGAGCGCTGGCTGACCTCGGCCTCGACCCGGGGGAGTACTCGCGCCGAGATGCTCGCGACTACGTCAGTGCCCACCCCGTCGTAAGGGCGTTCGTCGAGCGGAGGGCGCAGGGCCCTCGCGGCCAGGAGACCACTCGCTTACCGGTCACGGCTGCCACCGTCTACAACCTGCATGCTGGGCGTTCCCGTGGGCTGACCTGGCACGACGAGGAAGCGGGCGTTGTCTGGCTGCTAGGTGCGGGCCTACATGAAAGTGGTAGCGCCGCCGACGCGTACGCCGTCTTGAAAGAGCGTGACCGTGCCGGCTCGCTGATGCCGGACGAGGCAGACTACGTCGACCTCGAGATGACGGCGGACGAGACAGCCGACTTCGTCCGGCAAGTCGCCCTACAAGCCCCCCAGCTCGTTGACGAAGCCCGCCGCAGCCCGGCCACCGAAGTGCGCGGCCTCATCGCCGGCAGGCTGGAAGTAGGCGTCCAGGTGGAGCGAGCCGACGACCCAGCGACAGGGGACTTCCTGGAAGAAGTCTGGGTCGGTTTCCGTATGCCCCCACAAGCCGGCCCCACCGAACTGCCCTCGCAACCCGAGTGGATCCTGGCCGTGCTGGCGGCGATGGTACCTGTCCCGGTCTCGTTTAGCGACCTGGACTTTGGGGGCACCTTCCCGCGACATGGCGGCACAGCCCCGAACGAGATCGTCGTCTGTTGGCGGTCGCAATAGCTGCGGGCCCAGTGCACGAGGGGGACGCCTCACCTAAAGGGAGGACGTCCTGCCCGCGGGCTACCATGCTGGGAACGCGAGCCTCCCAGGGGACAACGAGGCGCCAGCACGATGGCTGACGCCAACAGGGCGGTGCCAACCGGACCACGAGAGCTCCACGAACAAGCGCGGGAGCGGTCGCTGCGCTTCCTCGATTTCTTGCAAGCTTCTTTTTCCGCCCGCTTCCCCCCGGTCCGGGTGCTACGGGCCTACGGGGACATCGCCATTGGGGACCAAGACGTACCCGAGGTGGCCGAGGTGACGCTCTCCCCGGGCGGGGACGTCTGGCTGAGCTGTGAGCTCAGGGAGCTTCCACCCACCCCGAAGTTGCCGCCAGAGCTGTCACCGTGGGTGCAAGGGCCCATCAGCGCGCTCTCGCCACCACGCCCAACGCACCCCGACCCGACGGCCCGAGCGCTCCTCGAGCTCGCCTCCTCCCTGCCCAACATTGACGGGCAGGCGGCCGACATCGGCACTTTGGACGAAGAGCGGCTGAGGGCGCACGGCATCCGGGGGGGTAGGGGCAGGCGAAGCGGCTGAGGGCGCAAGGCAAGCTCAGGCCCAACTGGACCTTGCCCGCGAACAACTGGGCACCTGGGTGAGCACAGTTTGGGGACCATGGTCAGCGCGCTGGCACCAGGTCGACAAAGGCCGTTCCTTTTACAAGCGTCTGTTCGACCTTCGTTCTCGCCTCGAGCGAGAGCGGGAGATGACCGAGTGCCTGTGGGGCTTCGGCCGCTTGCGTTGGGCTCCTGGGCAAGAGGACGAGGGCACGACAGAGGTAGACCACCCGTTGCTCACCGTGCCCATCGAGGTCTCCTTGGACCAGCGGACCGGCCGGATCACCCTGGGCCCGGCGGGCGCCCCCCAAGTGGAGAACGGTTGGAGCATCGGGCTAGAACTGGCCGACAGGGCGGGGTTCAACGAACAACGCCTGTCCGCTGAGCAACTGGAAGTAGACCCCTGGGGGCCATCGGCAACGGAGCTCATGGTGTCACTCCTGCGCCAAGTAGACATCGACGGTACCCACACCTTGGACGACAAGAGCGGCCACGACCTGTCCCACGCCCATCTAGCGACCGGGCGGTGGGTTGTCTTCGTCAGGCGCCGCCAACCCAACCTCATAGGCTTCATAGAAGACCAGCGCCAACTTTACAAAGGCACAGAGGCCATTGTCCCCCCGGCCTTTGCGGCACTTGTCATCGACGAACCGTCAAAACTGGGCTCGTCGGCCGTCGCGGCGTTGGGCACTGACGACTTGGGGATGCCGCCACCACCTACGCCAGAGATGGCCCAAAGGATCCTCCTACCCCTACCCACCAACGACGAGCAGATGAGAATAGTTGAACTGGCTCGCACCATGGCCGGGGTAACAGCACAAGGCCCTCCAGGGACGGGCAAGAGCCACACGATCGCAAACCTCATATCCCACTACGTGGCTCATGGGCAACGAGTGCTTGTCACCGCCGAAAAGGAACAGGCCCTCAAAGTGCTTATCGACAAGGTGCCAGAGGACATCCGCCAACTGTGCGTCCCTGTCCTCGGTGCCGACCACGCGGCGCGAGCCCGGCTTTTGGCGACCGTGGTCGCTATCGCAGATGCCGCTCATCGAGCACCAGAGCTGGCCACCATCGCCCGGCTGGAGAGGGAGCTCGACGACCTAGGAGCACGGTTCGCGGCAACGACAAACACCCTTAAACAGCGACGCGCCGCCGAAACGGGGACGGCCCCCAACGCTCCTGCGACTTACAGCCCCGCAGACTGGACACCGTCCAAGGCGGCCGCCTGGGTGTCATCAAACGCCGCGCTTGCCGGCATCCCCGACAGCCTGGGCACGCACCAGGCCATGCCCATATCAGGCCGAGAACTGGAGGAGCTGTACTCGCTCTGCCAGTCCATCTCCCGAGAGGATGCTGACGAGGCTCTCAGGTACCTGCCAGATCCGGCAACGCTCCCAAGCGGGTCCATGTTGGCGACCCTCGACATGGAGCTCTCTCAGTTACGCCAGGCCCTAGGCGACATCGAGGCGGACGTTGCGAGCTGGGACGATGTCGACCGAGCGGGCAGCCAAGCCCTGGGGGACCTCGCCAACGACTTGCGGCAATGGGCCGATTGGCTCGCCAGGCACCAGGGCACGTGGGTCGCTGCGGTCCTCTCCGACGCCGGGGACCCTCAGCTGGCATCCATATGGCAGGACTTCTGCCGAGGGGCTTCGGAAGAGCGCGAATCCGTCCTTGCCAATACCCGCGCCCTTGCAGCGGACACGGTTGAAATAGCCGTGGCGGGTAACGACGATGTACCTGGGCCGGAGCTGGTGGAGGCCCTCACAGATGCTCGCCAGAGGCTCGCATCGGGCAAGGGTGTAGGCGCTTTCCAGCGTGGGGCCCGCAGAGCGCTCGACGCGTGCAAAGTAAACGGCCGTACCCCGGCCAACGACGCCGAAGTCGAGCTCGTGCTCGCCGAGATCTCCAGACGGACGCTCAGGCGGAGGTTAGCCACCCGTTGGGACAACCTACGCAGCCGCACGAGCGCGCCCGAGCTCCCAGGTAAGAGGCCGGTCGAGGCTGAGATCGGTGAACGCGTGGGAACAGTACGAGAAGCCCTTGAATGGCGGTCCAAGACTTGGCCCTCTCTGGCGTCTCGCTTGCGTTCTGCCGGTGTAGCAGTACCTGGCACTGCGCCGAGCGAGGAGCTTGCCCGGCTGAGCGAGTGCTGCCGCACGCTTGCGCGCCGTGAGCGCATGCTCCAGGTCCAGGGCCAACTGGAGAGGCTGGCTAGCGAACTGGCACTCGGGCAAGCCTCCCCGGGGTCGTCGCCGTTGTGGCAGCTCCTTTCTAGGTCCTTGCAGGCCTCGGCGTACAACCGTTGGGACGAGCTGAAGGCCGAGGCGGTGCGCCTTAATGCACTCGCCGCTGGAGCGGGGCGCAGGCGCTCTCTTCTCATGGCGTTGCAGGAGGGCGCACCGATGTTGGCGGCGGATGTAGCTGCAGGCAACCAACCCGTGCCGGCCACTGACTTCGAACGGGCATGGAGATGGAAGCAAGTTGAGACCTGGCTTCGGCACCTGGCCGACGGCCCCGAGCCCTCGGTGCTACAGGCTCAGCTGGAGCGCCTTACCAAGGACATACGGCGGGTGACTACCGACCTCGTCACTGCAAAAGCCTGGGCGGCGCTAGCGGAGTCGATCGACGACCGGCGGAGGACGGCTCTCAACCGTTTCACCACGGCCAACGCGAGGCTGGGCAAAGGCACCGGGCGTTACGCCGCGGTGTGGGAAGCCGAAGTACGAGCGGCTATGAACGATGCAAAGGACGCCGTGCCGGTGTGGATCATGCCCATAAATAAGGTGCTCTCCAGCTTCCGGCCGTCGCCTGAGCCCCCCTTCGACGTGATCATCGTCGACGAGGCCAGTCAGGTCAATATGCTGAGCACTCCGGTACTGGCCCTAGCGGCGCGAGCGATCGTAGTCGGGGACGACAAACAGACAAGCCCCGAGAACGTGGGCGTCCTGCGCCAGACCTCTCTCGACCTGCTCGACGAACATCTCGGGGCCATCTCTGACCGCCGCACACGGTTCAACCCGGACAACAGCCTCTACGACCTTGCTCGCCAACAGTTCCCCCAGGTCGTACAGCTCCGCGAGCATTTCCGGTGCCTGCCTAGGATAATCGAGTTTTCGAACCGGAAGTGGTACAACGGGTCGATCATCCCCTTGCGGGACCGGCCGCCGGCACCTGGCTGGCCGCCCCTGGGGTCTGTCTTCGTCGCCTCCGGGACGCGCCGGCGCAGCGACGACGCCAACCAGGCCGAGGCAGAAGCCGTCGTCGACCTAATAGCCGAACTGGTCGCAGACCCCTCCTACGACGGTATGACCTTTGGGGTCGTCACGCTCCTCGGGACGGGACAAGGCCCCTTGGTCAACAACCTCCTCCTGGACCGCCTCGGGCCGGTGGTCATGGAGGAGAGGAAGTTGCGTGTAGGGGACCCCGCTACGTTCCAAGGAGACGAGCGCGACGTTGTCGTGGTCTCCTTAGTGGCAGCGCATGACCCGGACCGCCGGGGCGGGGCAATGACCACAGCGGCCAGCGAACGTCGGGTCAACGTGGCGGCATCGAGAGCTTCCAACCAGCTATGGGTGGTCCACTCCGTAGGCCCCGACAGCCTTCATGTCGATGACCCTCGCCGGGCGCTGCTCGAGCACTGCCTATCAGGGGCAGACGAGGGCGAACTGGCAGCGAACATGGACAAGACGGAGTCCCAGTTCGAGCGCGACGTACTGTCACACATACTCTCCGCTGGCTATACGAAAGTGCAGACGCAGTACGCCGTCGGCGGTTACCGCATCGACATCGTGGTCGAAGGCCCAGAGCGCCGGCTCGCCGTTGAGTGCGACGGCGATTACTGGCACGGCCCTGAAGCGTGGGACCGCGACCGGGCTCGTCAGATGGTGCTGGAGCGGGCGGGATGGACTTTCGAACGAATACGTGGTTCCGCCTTTTACCATGACCAACGCAAGGCGCTCGAGCCCCTCTGGCATCGTCTGGACGAACTGGGCATACCGAAGGGGGACTGGGCAGTCACAGCGCGCCCGAGGCCGACCAAGCGCCGCTGGCCCGAAGACTTCCCGGAGCGGTTGGCAAACAGCACGTCACTTTATGAACAGTGGGGAGCAAGGAGCACCGGGAACGGGAACCAGAATTAGCGCGGAGCCGTTCAGCAGCTGTCACAAAGC
>JAMDDF010000102.1 GCA_023489205.1 Actinomycetota bacterium
ACCGCCGTAGAGTTCTTCGAACTGGGTCCAGCTGGTCACGAGACGGGGCTTGAGGCCCTCTGGGTCAGAGGGGTCGTCCTCAGGGGACTTGGAGGTGAAGCCGACGAAAGCGGCGATCGCTGTTGCGGCCGCGGTCAGGACTTTCTGGGCGGACGGGACCTCCTCAACATAAACACCTGGCGCTGCATAAGTGGGCATCGGCTACTCCCTGTCGAGCTCGTTGCGTTGCGTCATCGCGGCGGCTGCCCCTTAGGGACGCCTCCGCAGGGCCAGTGGGTTGGCCTTACCGAAGAAGATAGAACACGGCGCGCGGTCGCGCGCTCGCGGAAAGAGTCCGAAGGCTCTTTTTCTTGGAGGCGGCGGCCCCAAAACGGACGAACGGGAAAACTGAGCAAGCGGTCCCGATGCCAGCAGCTCGAAGCACCGGGCGATCGCGCTCAGTCGACCGCTGTCCTCACCGTCCCGCTGAAGGTCACCGACACGATCCCACCCCAGGCGCAGTTGCAGATGGCGCCTTCGGTCACCGCCGGCGTTCCCCCGATCAGCGTTTTCGGGCTGGGAGGCTTCCAGGGACCGGCAGGGACAGGGACGCAAGGCATCGGCGTAAGCACGCCCAGGGCCGCCGCAGTCGCAGAAGCGACCGTCGGGTTGGAAAGGCTGGTGCACATCCCGAATGGGGGGATATTGACCATCGGGACCACGTCTTCTATGGTCGCCACGGGCCGCCCCTCCACAAGGACGCGCCGGGTTGGCAGCACGTTGAGCGTGGAGGGGGCCATGCCAAATGAGCAGACCATCGATGCGGTTGAAACGTAGGGCGCTGGCACCCGGGTCCCTCCTTTCCAGCTTCAGGTTATGCCGTCTAGAGCCCAGACCCTTTGGCCGAACGCTCCAAGGGGGCCGTGGAGACGAGGACGCAAGCGACCTCGCGGTCCCTTCGCGACCCGGAGTCCCAACTCCTCGGCGAGGGATAGAGGTAGGTGTAGTAGAGCGAGCTCTCCTTGTACGCCGTGCCGACGTATGGCTGGAACTCGTCTAGGCACACAGCGTTGGCGTAGGCCTCGAGAGCCTGCGTGCCTGGGTAGTCCTCGACGAGCGACCCCGCGAAACGCGGAGGCTTGGCAGGGCAGTGCGGCGCATTCTGGGGGACAGTCGTGCTGTAGGCCAGCACGCAGTACACCTCCTCGGTGTGGGCCTGGTCGCACGGCACCACTGTTACCCTGGCAACCTCAAGGTTTGGGTTCGCCTTCGGCGGGACCAGGCACTGTCGGGGCCGAAGGTCGAATACGGGCTCCGTCTCTTCTTTGGGCCTTGAATGCACGACCCCCTTGGAGGCCGCCCCCGCAGTGTGAGCGCCACAAGCAGACAGGACGCAGGAGGCGATGGTCAGACATGCGCCGAGGAACGCCGTCCGGCGGGGCCGGTGGGAGCGCGCCCGTCCCGCATTTTGCACGCCCCGATATTGCCTGTTGGCCGGTCGGCCTGCAACGCGAGTTTCTGGATGATCACCAAGGGAACTGGCAGGCGTGCACAAGCCCGATCAGAGCAAGTATGTCATCGCAACCACCAGACCGCCGCGCCGCGGACGTTGTGAGCGCGGCCCGTGGAGGCGGCTGCGTCAGACGAGCTCCGGCTCGCGCGCGCCCTCACCCCCATGTGGAGGTGAGCTTGACAAACCCTGCTGGGCCAGCGCTGTGAAGTGCAACTCGTCGTGACGCACTTGGAGCCATCCAAGTTTTCGCAAGGCACTTATCACCCACCAGCCGTGGTCCACCTGATGAGGCTTGAACGAGAACTTCGCCGACGTCGGCGCGGCGTGGTGGTTCGAGTGGAGCCCTTCGCCCCACGCGAGGAGTGCGAGCCACTGGTTGTTGGTCGCTATGCCCGAATAGGGCCGCTTGCCCCACTTGTGGCCAATCGCGTTTATCGCTGCGTTGACGAGGAGGTAGCTGACGATGTGGACCGCCGCTGCCACAAGCGCCAGCTGCCAGCCGAGAGCACCAACGAGGATGCCCAGCCCGACCAGCAAGCCGATAAAGCCGCGGTCAAAAAGCCGGCGGTCCCAGGCATCGACCTTGATGTCGCGGGTGTACTTCCGCAGGGTCTCTGGATCGTGGGCGGCGTTTCTATAAAGGCCGGCGTTCCACAGTTGGACCTTCCAGTAACCCTCCAGCACCGGCGAATGGGGGTCGCCCAGCACGTCGGTGTAGGCATGGTGGCGGCGGTGAACGGCTGCCCATTCACGCGGCCTTATGCCCGTCGACAGCCATACGATGGCCCGGCAGGCGAATGCGAGCCCGGATTTCATGGTCACCGCACGGTGCGTCACGGTGCGGTGAAGGTACACCGTGGTAAGGAGGAGGGCGAGCTGGCTCGTGAGCAGGCCCACGAGTACGGCGACCAGGACGTGGGGCATTGTACAAACCATAGCCGACAGGTTCGCTTTGCAGCGTGCGAGCTTAGACAGCGACTAGTCAGTGCTGGTCGGAGCCGCCTTTTTCACCGCGACAGTCTCGCCTAGGGTTCTTCATGTGCTGGGAGGGCAGCGGCCGGCACCCGCTGGGTTGCGGTCTTGGGTGCTGGCAATGGTCGTTGCCACCTCGGCATCGCCCTCGGTCCCCGGCGCTGCCCCTAGAGGGACCGCCGCCCCAGAGGCGGCAACCTTGGGGCCCGCCTCTATGGGGCCCGCCTCTATGGGGCCCGCCTCTATGGGGCCCGCCTCTATGGGGCCCGCCACCAAAGGCCCCGCGACCACGGTTCCTCGTACGACGGTGCCTCTTACGACGCTGGGCAGCGCCGGCGCCTTCGCATTGGAAGACGACCGGGCCCTTTGGGCGCAGCTCTCTCAGGCGACCTCGCCGGCAGTCCTCGGCCCCCTGACCGCCAAAGAAAGTTGCGCGGAGGTCGTACAAGGAGGGCGGGTCATCTTCGAGGACCACCCAGCCCTGCCAGTAGTCCCAGCTTCAAACATGAAGCTCCTGACGGCAGATGCCGTCCTAGCCAGGCTCGGCCCGGAACGCAGGTTCTATACAACGGTACTGGCCGCGTCGAGCCCGGTCGCAGGCGTGGTCCACGGTGACATCTACCTCCGCGGAGGCGGTGACCCCTTGCTGCGCCTCCCGAGCTACGCAGCGGGTTTCGCTCCTGGCGGAGGCGTATATACCGACTTCGCCGCGCTACCGCGTCTTTTGAGGGGCGCCGGGGTGAGGGAAGTCACCGGTTCGGTGATCGGGGACGCCACGCGCTACGACTCGCTCGCGACCGTACCGGGATGGCCCGCGCGCTACCAGGCACAAGGCGATGTCGGGCCGCTCTCGGCCCTCGCCCTTGACGACGGCTTCGCACTGGCTGGAACGCCGGTACCCGAAGACAGCCCACCGGCCGTCCAGGCAGCCGGCGTCCTCACGGACATGCTCCGCCAGGCGGGGATCGAGGTCGGCGGCGTGCCCGGCCAGGGGAGCGCTCCGCCCGGGGCCAAGTCAATCGCGACCCTGGTGTCGCCGCCGCTTCGCTCCGAACTGGGAGAGATCCTGCGCGAGAGCGACAACACGGCGATGGAGCTGCTCACCAAGGAGCTCGGCCTCGCCCAGTACGGAAGTGGCTCGACGGCAGCTGGTACGAGGGCCGTGAGACAGGACTTGGCCTCGGAAGGCCTTCCCCTGACAGGTTTCGTCAATGCCGATGGGAGCGGCCTTTCATATCGCGACCGGGTCACCTGCGCGCTCTTGGTGGCAGTGCTCGAGCGCTCGGGTCCGGACGGGCTGTTGGTGCGAGACCTGCCGGTAGCGGGGAGCTCCGGCACCCTCGCTCAGCAAATGGTGGGTACCCCAGCCGCCGGGCGCGTCCGGGCCAAGACGGGGAACCTGGACGGGGTTGTCGCCCTCTCGGGCTGGGCCTATCCAGAAGGCGCCGGCGCACATGGCGACCCTGCGCTCCATCTGCCCCTCGCCTTCGCTGTCGTGCTAAACGGGCTCTCTTTGTCCTTGCCCGACCCTTTCGCCTTGACGTTCAAGGTCGCGGAGGACCTGGCGGCGTTCCCACCAGCAAACCCAGCGGCGAACCCACCCGCCAGGGCACCTTCGCAGTCTCGGGCATAGTGAATCCCCCGAGCAGTGCCGCCAGCACGTTCTCCCACTAGTGTGCGCGATCTGGCAGGACCGGTTAGCTTCTATGAGATGCCAGCTCGAACCCCCGCGGGTGGCGAACGGGCCAAGGCCGGGCCCTCTGAGCTGTTGGACTACGTCCTCGCCTACGCGAAGCAGGAGACCCTCGACCCAGTCGTACGCCAGGCTAAGGCCCTCGGCAAGGGCATTGCCGGCGCCGCGCTCCTCTCGATCGGGACCGTTCTTCTCGCCGTCGGCTTCCTCCGCGCCCTGCAGGCGCAGTTCGGCAGCACCTCTGCGACCACTACCAGCAGCGCGGGAAACGCGCTGCGAGCACACGCCCTAGCACCCCTGCTCAGGGCGAGCGCCCCATCGAACCCCTACGGGAGCGGCCACCCGCTCTCTGGTAACTGGTCCTGGGTCCCTTACATGGGCGGCGTGCTCTTTTGCGTCCTGGTGGCCGTTTTCTGCGTGACGAGGATCCTGCGAGGAGCTAGGCGGTGAAGGCAGCACACAGCGTGTCAGGCAATGGCCGTCCCATCGGCAGCGGGCCGGACGGGCGGATAACCGCTGACGACATCCGGACGAAAGCACAGGAACTAGTGGCCGGCGTCGAAGGCCAGGTCCGCTCCAAGATGCCCTTGGTCGCCTACGCAGCGACGGGAGCGGCGGTTGCCGTGATCGTGGCCGCGTTCCTCCTTGGCAGGAGGAGCGGGCGGCGGCGTTCCACCTTTGTCGAGATTCGCCGGATGTAGCTGGCCCGGTACAGGCGGCATGGACAAGATTTTCTCCTACCTCGTGCGGCGGGGGTTCCGCCAGGGCCTGCTCGGAGGCGACGCGAAGTGGCTCGCCTTCGGTGCAGCGGCGCTTCTAGCTAGGTCCGCCGTGAAAGCCTTCAGGAAGAAGCCCGACGTAGTTTTCGCCGAGAAGCTCCGCGCAGGCGAGCGGCTGGTGATCAGCCACGTGCGCCAAAATGGGCGGAATGAAAATCCTGCTCCGCAACCCTAAGCGCGAGCTCGAAGTCGCCGGGCCGCTCCGCGTGCAGGCTCTGCTCGCGGAGCTCGACTTGAAGCGCGAGGCGGTGCTCGTGATCGTGGACGGCACCCTGGTTACAGGTGACACGGTCGTCGCCCACAGCTCCGAAGTCGAGATCCGCCCCGTCGTTTCTGGCGGAGCGGTAGCGCAGTGAAGTGCCGTAGCTGCCGGGAGCCGGCCGTTATCGAGTTACGCCGGCACAACGCCGGGTTTTGCGCGCCCTGTTTCCTCACCTACTGCCGCAACCAGGTAGTGCGCGCGGTCGAAGAACACAAGATGATCGCCCGTGGGGAGAGGGTCCTGGTGGCCGTTTCGGGAGGCAAGGACTCCCTTGCCCTTTGGGACCTGCTCCTTGACCTCGGCTACCAAGCTGATGGCCTCTACATCGGGCTGGGCATCGGTGGCTACAGCGAACCCTCCGGCGAATACACGAGGTCCTTCGCCGAGGCGCGCGGGGTGACCCTGGTCGAGGTGGACCTTCCGGGCGACTTCGGCTACGACATCCGCAGCGGAGCAGCGGCCGACCATCGCGTGCCGTGTTCGGCCTGCGGGCCTCCCGAAGCGTATAGGTGAGGCGTTCGTTTTGAGAAAGGGCCTGCTGAAGCTGGCCCTTGGTCTCGAGCAGGCGCTCTTCGAGCGTGCGGACCC
>JAMDDF010000066.1 GCA_023489205.1 Actinomycetota bacterium
GGCACAACGCCGAGTGTTGTGGCTCGGGCCATCCGACTTCCGGTCTCCTCCACGAGCCCTGAGGCGCGTCGAGATGCCGCAGGCCTTCGCGCCGCGCAACCGGGACTTCCAGCGCCGGGTGGCAGACGCTCTTGACAACCGCTCCTTTTGTGAAGTTCGCACCCCAGGAGACGGCACCCCAGGAGACGGCACCCCAGGAGACGGTGTCGCATCGTGCCAAGACCTGCGGGTACACCTGCGTGCTGCGGCTCGGGCGGCAAGGCTCACAAGCGAGCTCACGAGGCTGGAAGCTCAGGTAGCCGGGCGGTCCGAGTCGCTAGGTCGCCAGTTTGACAAGGTGCTCGGGCTTCTCGGGCGCTGGGGCTACTTGCAGGGTTGGTCGCTCTCAGGCGCAGGTGAACGCCTGGCGCGCATATACCACCCGCTGGACCTGTTGGTGGCCGAATGCGCCGAGAGAGGCCTGCTCGCTTCTTTGGCGCCAGCGGAGATGGCAGCGATCGTGTCGGTGTTCACTTATGAGCCACGAGGCCCGCTGTCGCTTGGCTGCAAAGAGCCTCCCATGCCTTCGCGGCGCTTGGACGAGCGCTGGCGCTGTGTGCAGGCCGTAGCCCAGGAACTGGCTGCAGCCGAAGAGCTGGCTGGCTTGCCGGCGACCCGCCCGCCCGACGCAGGGTTCGCCTGGCTAGCCTACGGCTGGGCCAAGGAAAAGGACCTGGCGACGCTCCTTGAGGACATGCCCGCGGGCGACTTCGTTAGGAACATGAAGCAGCTGATCGACCTTTTGCGCCAGCTCAGCAACGTGCTCGCCGACCAAACGAGCGCCGCTGTGGCGGCCAAGGCGGCGGAGTCCATCTTCAGGGGTGTGGTCGCTGCGTCCTCGGCTGTGGGCGTCGGCGAACGCTAGCGCCAGCTCTAAGTGCTGAGTGCCTGGGTGCCAGGCCGGGCGGTTAGGGTGCCAGCGGTTAGGGTGCCAGCGGTTAGGGTGCCAGCGGTTAGGGTGAGGGCGTGCGCGCCTGGGCATTAGACGTGTCACCAGGAGAGTACCGCTATGGCGAAGTCCCCGACACCCCGGTCGGGCCGACCGAAGTGCGCGTGCGGGTCCTGGCGAGCGCCCTCAACCACATGGATCTCTGGTTGGCCCTCGGGGCGCCCAAGCCACCCGTCTTCCCGATGGTCCCAGGCTGCGACGCTGCCGGCGTGGTCGTCGAGGTGGGGGAGGCGGTGTCACGCTGGACGGTGGGAGACGAGGTGGTCGTCAACCCTTCGCTCGCTTGCGGGCGCTGCCCCGAGTGCCTTGCGGGGCGCTCTGTTTACTGCCGGTCGTGGGGCATCCTGGGGGAGCACCGCTCTGGCACCCACGGCGAGTCAGTCGTAGTGGGGGAGGCCAACCTCGTCAGTCGACCCGAGCGGCGCACGTGGGAAGAGTGCGCAGCCTACGGGCTGTGTGGCCTGACCGCTTACAGGATGTTGCGGCGCGCCAGGCTTGTCGCGGGCGAAACCCTGCTCGTAACTGGCGTGGGGGGCGGCGTGGCGAGTGCCGCTCTGGCCCTGGGGTTGAAGATGGGTGCAACCGTGTATGCCACCTCTCGCTATGAGTCCAAGCGCGAGCGCGCTGTCGCTCTTGGTGCTGCAGCAGCGTTCGCCTCGGGCGACCCATTGCCCGTGAAAGCCGACGTCGTGGTCGACAGCTCGGGTGAGCCCACCTGGCCAGCGTCGCTGGGTGCCCTAAAGAGAGGAGGCCGCCTCGCTGTGTGCGGAGGTACAGGCGGGGGGCGCGTTGAGCTCTCGCTCCCAAAACTGTGGTTCGGCCAGTATGAGCTAATCGGGTCGACGTTGGGCACTTTTTCCGAGTTCGACGAGCTCACTGGGCTCGTTGCTGGCGGGCTCCCCCTGGTGATAGACAGCACCTTCGAGCTAGGCCGCTACCCCGAGGCGCTCGCCCGGCTCCGCTCTGGTGAGCAGTTCGGCAAGGTGGTCCTGAGCCACTAGCCCGAGCCGACAGCATCCCACACTGGCGCCGGCAAGCCTCATAGGCTCGTGTTCCGCATGAGTACCCACGCCGTCGACGCTGCCTACACGGGTGAGACTTGGACCGACCAAGAGAGGAACGTGCTGCGACGCTATTTCACGAACCTCGATGGCCCGGTCTTCGCCCTAGTCAACCTGCCCGAGGTAGTAAAAGGGGCGCTCTTTGCCCGCTACTCCCGGTCTGCCAAGAGCTTGCGCCGGCTGTTCCTCGACGAGTTCGTTCACGACCTCGATGTGAGCGGCGACCACAGCATCGACGCGACCGTCGGCCTCCGACGGGCCGAGGAGCTCTACGAGAAGGTCTTCTACGAGTACGGCGATGACTCAGTTGCCCAGCTAGGCGGCGTGCACCTCGCCTGTGAGCAGGTCTCGAACCTTCTCACGAAGGTACTCGAGCGTGGGCGGCTCATGTCCTACATGGAGAAATCGACACGCTATGTCGCCTACGACACGCGTCTTAGCAGCGGCCACTACCGCTACTACCGAAGCCCGGAGATCCTGGCCTCCCCGCTTGGGGCACGCTACGTCGGCGACATGGACCGGATCTTCGACACCTACTCTGAGCTGAGGCCCGTCCTGTATGAGTGGTACGCACGTGAGGCACCCAGAGCGCCTGGGGGTACATCCGCCTCGCTGGGTGAGGGCGGGGACATCGCCTACCGCAGGGCGCTGCGAGCCAAGGCTTTTGACGCGCTAAGAGGGCTCCTCCCGGCTGCTGCGCTATCCAACGTCGGCATCTACGGGTCTGGGCAGGGCTTCGAGACGCTTTTGCTGCACATGCGTGCGCACCCCTTGCCCGAGGCACGACTCTATTCAGACCTCATGCTAAACGAACTCCGTAAGGTGATCCCTTCGTGGGTACGCCGCGTCGAAGTCCCCGACAGAGGCGCTGCATGGTCAGAGTACTTGAGGAACAACACCACTGCGATGGCCCACCTCGCACCCGCCCTGCTCGAGGGAGATCCGCCTGAGGCGAGCCCCGCCTTGGGGTGGGGGGACGGCCAAGCGTCGCTTGGCGCGTCCCGGCCCGAGGTGAGGCTCCTCGACTGGGACCCCGAAGCTGAAGCCAAGGTGGTGACGGCGATGCTGTACCCGTTTTGTCACCTCCCCGAGGCAGAAGTTGCCGCTCGGGTCGCGGCGATGCCCGTAGAGCAAAGGCTGAGGGTGATGAGGACCTACGCTGGCGAGCGCCGCAACCGCCGCCACAGGCCGGGGCGCGCACTTGAGCGTAGCGGCTACCGCTTTGAGGTCGTGTCCGACTACGGGGCGTTCCGGGACCTCCAGCGTCACCGGCTGCTCACCATCGAATGGCAGCAGCTCACGCCGTACTTGGGGTACTCGATGCCCGCTGCTGTCGCCGAGGCTGGCCGCCAGCGCGATTACGACAAGGCCATGGAGCGTTCGGCCCAGCTCTACTACGAGCTTGACAAGTACTTCGGCCCAGACATCGCTTCTTATGCCGTGACGCTTGCACACCGCGTGCGCTACGTGGTCCAGATGAACGCCCGCGAGGCAATGCACCTGCTCGAGCTGAGGACGACCCCTCAAGGCCATGCCGAGTACCGTGAGGTCTGCCAGCAGATGCACCGGCTGATCGCCGAGGTCGCCGGGCACGGTGCCATAGCGGCCATGATGAACTTTGTCGACCACTCGGGCTCGTCGGACCAAAGCCTCGGGCGCCTCCAATCCGAGCTCCGAGCTGACGCTAGGAGGCGGCGCTGAGCAGTATTGGGCCATAGCGCCCACGAGGGTTGGCCGAGAAGATTTTTCCTGCCCTCACTCACCAGGGGCGTTAGCCAAAACCGCTGGTCGGCGGCCTAGGAGGCATTTGCCAGCCGGAGCCGAGTGGGCCATTATGGTGCTCGATAGTCGCTGCGGGCCGCCATAGCCGAGCCCCAGCGCCGGGCAGAGGCCCGGGGAGCCGAGTAGACAACGACTTCTGCACCAGCGGCCGGTCTACAGCCGCCGTGGTGCGCTGGCGGTTCCAAAGGCTCTCTGGGCCCAGCCCACCAAGCGATTGGTGAGATCTCCAGCGCGTCGTTTAGCATGCCGCGCCGCTACGGCGCGGCACGTGCCATCCTGTGTGCTTGAAATGCTCCATGAAGGAACCACCCACATGCCAAACGATGACGACGACTTCGACGACCCTCTCCTCGGTGAGGGGCCGTCGTTACCAGAGGACTTGGACGAGGAGGACCTCGACCTTGAACCAGAGGACCTGACCGAGGAGGACCTCGAGGACGAAGACTTGGCGGGGCCCGATGATGACGATGAGGAGACTGTCGAAGAGGTAGATGACGAAGCCGACAGCGCTCTTAGCCCCGAAGACGACGAAGAGTTCGAGGACGACGACGAGCCAGACAGCGACGACGTGGAGGCGAGCCTGGACGTCATCTTGAAGTCACGCCTGGTCGTGTCTGACGACGACGACGATGAGGAAGAGGAGGAGGACGACGACGACGATGAGCCCGACAGCGACGAGCGCGGCGAGGCCGCCACGCGAGTGCTGCCCAAGCAACCCGGTGAGTTCGTCTGTCAGTCATGCTTCCTCGTGAAGAACCAAAGCCAGCTGGCCGATCCCGAGCGCCAGCTTTGCCGGGACTGCGTATGAGCGTGCCCGCGCTAGGTTAATTGCCGTGACAGCGCCTTTGACGCGACGGACCGGTGCCCAGCTCGTGGCGGACTACACCGTCTTTGCTCCTTTGGGGCTACTTATGACAGCGGTAGACGCCGTCCCTGACCTAGCCGGCAAAGCCAGGGCACGGCTCATGCCACAGGTCGGTTTGGCACGTACCGTGGGCCAGCTGGCCGTGCGCCAGGGCTACCGGCAGCTTTCGAGCCTTGCCAGCGACATTAGGCCTGGGCACATGCCGTGGGTGCCACGCCCGGGACGCCCTGAGCCTCCGCGTGAACACAAGCAACCAGTGCAGCACGACACTGTCCACGCGGGTGCTCCAGCGGGGCGCACGGCCTACCACCGCTCCGCCGAGCCAAGTGACGGTCCGGCTACTAGCGCTGAGCCCAAGGGCACGGACATGCCGAGCTCGGCCGTGCTAGCAATCCCGAGCTACGATTCTCTTTCTGCCCCCCAGGTCGTGCAGCGCCTCGCTGGGCTATCGCGCGACGAGGTCGAGGCCGTGCGCCGGTATGAAGCGGCGACGCGGGGCCGGCGCACGGTGCTAGCGCGCGCCGAACAGCTGTTGTCTTGAGCGCACTAGCGACGGCGCGACAATGGGGGCGCGACTGAGCTGGGACGGCGCCGTTGCCATCGTCCGCCCTGCTCGTGAACACGATGTCGCTCAGCTCGCAGAGTTTTACCGTGCAGCGCACGAGGAGCTGGTAGGTGCCAGGGGAGGACGCGTGCTCCTCAGCCTCCACGGGCGGCCAGCCGATGTGGAAGCGTCCTTTGCCAGAGAGCTGCTTGACCCCGAGCACCAAGTGGTACTTGCCTTGGTGGGGCCGCAGGGTGGCCTTAAGGCTCCTCGCCCAGTCGGCTATGGCACCTGCAGAGCAAGCGCTATGGAGGGAGGGGAGATGCTCGGGTCCATAGAGGAGCTCTATGTAAGCCCCGACGCTCGCCGGCTTGGGGCTGGACGCGCCCTAGCCCTCAGCCTGTTCGAGTGGTGCCAGGCACAGGGCTGCACGG
>JAMDDF010000023.1 GCA_023489205.1 Actinomycetota bacterium
CCTTCCCAGTGCCGGCCTCCCCAGTGCCGGTGCCAGGCGAGCTACCCGCTGAAGTCCCCGTCTGAGAGCCAAAAGAGCGTGCGGAGTCGATCACCTTTTCAGCCCTCTCGGCGCCAGGGCAACCAGGCGTAGGCGTCGCCGCCACCACCGGTGCCAACTGCGGTGCCTCGGGTATGCCAAATAGGGTGGTCGGTATGGCGTTGGCCATGGCGGTCTGGCCCGCTGGGTTGGGGTGAAGGTTGTCGGTGTTGAAGTACGGGGGGTAGGGCAACTCGGGCTGGCATTGCCCGTCGTACACGTCACCCATGACGGCGTCTAAGTCGACTACGCCGTTGAACCCAGCACCCGGGCTGGTAGCCCACGAGTCGACTGCTTCCAAGGTCGCTTGCTCAGAGGGGGTCCACTTCTCGGGCAGGCACGAGCCAGGCGGATCACATGGTGGCGACGTCTTACGGGGCAAGAGAGGGATGTCGTAGATGTCGAGGCCAGCCGCGTGCACCTGGGAAATGAGCTGTTTCATCCCGGCGATGATGGACGCTGCGCTCCCATAGGGGGGGTCGTGGTCGGTGTAACCAAACCAGATGTCGTTGGTCCCGAGCAGGACCACCACTGCTTTCACGCCGGGCAGTTCCAGCGCGTCTCGCTCCAGGCGGTCCACGCCCGGGGTGCCCCCGCCGGTTGCTGCGTAACTGTTCTCCCCTCCGCTGGCATTGCGGCCCGGGGGGAAAGCCGTCAAGGTGTTGCCCGCGATACCTTCATTGACGACCGCCACCTGCTCGTTTGCTGGCAACTTCGAGATACGCTGCTGAAGCGCCTGGACCCAGGAAAAGCCCGCGTTCTCCGCCCCGAACCCGTCGGTGATCGAGTCCCCAAAAGCGACTACGGTGCCAAGTGCCTCGCTCCCGCCGACCTCCACGGCCGACAGCCAACGCGTCCACCAGTCGGCCCCCGTGAAGACTGAACCGCTGAGCGAACCCGTCTGGTTGCCCGCCCCGTTGCGCGTGTAGAAGGCCACGGTCCGGCCCTGGCAACAATAGTGGACGCTCACAGGGGCCACCCCAGGGACCCAAACGCTGACCACCAGCGTCTCGCCGGCGTGGACGGACAGGGCGACCGGGTTGCTGGTCACGTCCTGACCAGGTGGGATGCTGACCGAGCGGCTCCCGTCGAAGGTGACCGGGGCCACCGTCCCCGGCACGGCCGCAGCACCGACCGTACCTTCCCTTTCGCCAACGGTCACCGCACCAAAGCTGAGCGCCACCGGGCCCCACTGGTTGGAAAAGCGCAGGCTGACCCACTGACCGCCCACGGCGACGGTCGCAAGGTCCCTCACCGTCGCGTTGTCAGCCGACACCTCGGGGAAGGGCTGGAGCAGGAGGTCCATGGGGGAGGTCCACGCAGTCAAGGTGACCGGCGACCCCTGTCCGGCCGACGATGGGCCAGGTGAAGAAGCCGCCGGGACACTTCCCCGTCCAGTGGCGAACGCTGGCGGCGCTACAACCACGGTTACCAGCAGACATGTCGACAGGACTGCCAAAAAAGCCCGCCACGGGGTCTTCATTTGGTGCATGGCTCGCCGTTTGATCTCACACTCCTATTCAAGCTTGCCGCCGCCAGCCTGGTTCCAAGCTAAGCCGAAGGAGCTGCGAGAGGGCAACCGCCCACAGGGCACCGGGAGGGTGTAGAAGGGGAGCATGCAAGTAGACCTGCATTGCTGGCGCTTCGACTGGGCTGGGACCCCAGCTAGGATCGGCCCCGGCGTCGCCGACCTGTCCCTTCGAGCCGAGGCCATCGGGGTCCGGGCGATGTCGTTTATGGACCACTACTTCCAGATGGACAACGTTGCTCCAGCTGAGCAGCCCATGCTGGAGGGCTACTCCAGCCTGGGTTTCGTGGCGGGCAAGACCTCCCGGTTGCGCCTGCGGCTGCTTGTAACCGGCGTGACCTACCGCCACCCGGGCCTCCTAGCCAAGACCGTCACCACCTTGGACGTGCTGTCGGGCGGGCGGTGTGAGCTCGGCATCGGCGCAGCCTGGTACGAGCGCGAGCACAAGGGCTTGGGCGTGCCGTTCCCCCCTCTGGCTGAACGCTTCGAGCGCCTGGAGGAAGCCATCCAGATCTGCCTCCAGATGTGGAGCGACGTAAACGGGCCGTACCAGGGCAAGCATTACCAGCTGGCCGAGACCCTTTGCGAGCCCAAGCCGGTGAGCCAGCCCCGCCCCAGGATCCTGATCGGCGGCAGCGGGGAGCACAAAACACTTCGGTTGGTCGCCCAATATGCAGATGCCTGCAATATCATGGGCGAACCGGAGCAGGTCGCCCACAAGCTCGACGTCCTGCGCCGCCACTGCGACGCCGTTGGCCGTGACGTGAACGAGATTGAGGTCACTGTCTCAGCCCGGAACCTGCCACCCACGCCAACGCGTGACCAAGTGCTACAGGTCTTTGAGACCTGGGGGAAATTGGGCGTGGCCACCATCGTCACGCGTGTTACAGGCGACGACCCGGCCACTTGGCTCGAAAGGCACATCGGCCCGGTCATGGACGAGGTACACGCCATAGAACCCGCCAAGTTAAGCATGTAGTGCCGACCCAAGCCGGTCACCTCCTCAGGCCGGCGCGCTAGGCACTTCGTGCCCGGGGCCGGTACCTGCTATCTTGAGCCCAGACCGGATGAGTCCCCGGTGGGCCAAGGCGTGCCCGAACCGCCCCTTGTGGGCCGATGGCCTCTACGTGTACAGGAACCCCAGGTCCCACGTTGAGGTAGGCAGGTTGTCGCAACCAGTTATAGCGCCGGCAGGCGTGCAGGCGCTCCAGGTGCTAACGGTCCTTTTTGGCGCGCCGCTCGTGAGCGGTGTGACCTCGCAGGTCGAGGCGCGCCTCCAAGGCCGGCGGGGGCCGCGGGTGCTCCAGCCCTACTACGACCTGGCCAAGCTGTTTAAGAAGGAAACGGTCGTGCCGGAGGGCTCGTCGTGGGTGTTCCTCGCCGGCCCCGTCGTGGCCTTCGGCTCCTACCTGGTAGTGCCGCTGCTCATACCGGTGCTCACGACCTACGGGCTTCCCCTCGGTTACATGGGTGACATCCTGGGCGGAGGCATGATCTTGGCCCTCGGAGGTTTCGCGACCGCCTTGGCGGCGAGCGAGTCGGGGGCACCCTATGCCCAGTTGGGCGCCAGCCGCGCTGCGACCTTTGGTGCCTTGATCGAGCCCACGGTACTTTTCGTCGTTTTTATCGTGGCGATGATCACGGGCACCGACCTGCCCTACGCTCTGGCCGCAACCGTGCGTTCCACCTCTCAGCTGCTCCGCCCGAGCCACCTGCTGGTGGCAGTGGCCTTCTTCTTGGTCGTGCTCGCAGACACCGGGCGTATCCCGGTAGAGACGCACTCGGGGACCTTGGAGCTCGGGATGATCGACGAGGCCCGCACCCTGGAGCACTCAGGCGCCCCCCTTGCGCTTTTGAAGTGGGGTTCTGCCATCAAGCAGCTCGTGCTGTACACGATCTTGATCAACGTGTTCGTCGCCCCTTGGGGCCTTGCCAGCTCAGGTGACTTACCCGACGTCGTAGCCGCGATATTTTCCCTGTTCGGCAAGGCAATCCTGCTTGGGGGCGTGTTCGCACTAATTGACAACAGTTTCTCCAAGTTGCGGCTGTTCAAGATAACCGAGTACCTGGCAGCGGCGTTCCTCTTGGCGTGTCTTGGGGTCCTCGTGTTTTACCTGCGAGGCACGTGATGGGTCCTGTGCCTTCCGCTTATGCGAGCGGCGCCGACGTAGCTGCACTTTTGGTGTTGCTCACAGAGTTCGCAATGCTTCGCGCGCCCCAGCTGCGCTCCCAGGTCAAGCTCTATGCCTTCCAGTCGCTGGTGGTGGTCGTGCTGACGGTGGTCACTGGGGCCGTCAGGGGCCAGGGCGACCTCTATGTCTTGGGTGCAGGGTCGTTGCTGCTCAAGGTTGTCATAGTGCCGGCGCTCATGCTGCGCCTGCTTCGCGAGCTCGACGTCGACCAGCTCCACCATCCAGCTCGAGGAGGTGGGGGGTCTATGGTGCTCGTGGCAATAGCAACCTCGGCGTTTGGGTTTTTTGTCCTGCGCTCGCTAGGTTTGCGTTCCAGGGTCCTCCCCGCGGCCACGTTCTCGGTGGCGCTCGCTGTCGTGCTCGTGGCCTTGTTGCTCGTGATCCTTCGTTCTGACGTGATTTCCCAGGCGGTTGGGTTTTTTTCCTTGGAGAACGGCGTCTCGGTCCTGAGCATTGCCATAGCCGCTGGCCTCCCCGTAGTCGCCGAGGTCTCTTTCTTGTTCGACCTGCTGGTAGCGGTGGTGGCCTTCGCGCTCATCATGCGGGCCCACCATGCGCGTGCGGGGACGCTTTCGACAGACCCGCTGGACAGGTTGCGAGGCTGAGCGTGCAGGCGGTGCTTGTTGCGCTTTTCGTCCTGCCGCTGGTGGCAGTGGTCATTTCGTACCTGGTCCCTACAAAGGGCGCGCCCGCGGTCTCGGCGGTTGCCGGCATTGCCAGCTTCGGCCTGTGCCTCGCGTTGGTGCCGACGGCTGCCTCCGGTACCGAGCGCGCCCTTGGGAGCTTCGTGCGCCTGGACGCGCTTTCGGAGGTCTTCCTCCTCGTGACGACTTTCCTCTACGCGACCACCGCCGTGTTTGCCTCCGGCTACTTAGGTACCTCCCATGGCGCAGCGCCCCAGCCTCACCCGAGGCTCTTTTGGAGCGGCTTCAACTTATTTTGCGCTGCAATGGTGGCAGCGCCGGTCATGAACGGCCTGGCTTCCCTCTGGGTGGCGGTGGAGGTCACGACCATGGTTTCTGCCCTGCTCGTGGCCATCGACGGGTCGGGCCGAGCGATCGAGGCATCGTGGAAGTACGTGCTCATCGCATCGCTCGGGCTGTCGCTCGCGCTGTTGGCGACCGTGGTCATGTACTACGCCGGGTCGAGCTTTTTTGTGGGCTCTTACAACCTGTCCTACTCCAAGCTCCTGGCCGGTGCCGCCCACTTCTCACCCGGCGCGGTGAGGCTCGCGTTTGTCCTGGCCGTGCTCGGCTACGGGACCAAGATGGGCCTTGTCCCTGTGCACACGTGGTTGCCCGACGCACATTCCGAGGCGCCCTCGCCCGTCTCCGCGTTATTGTCCGGTGCCCTGCTGGCGATCTGCTTTTATGCCATATTGCGCTATTTCCAGGTGGCGGAAAAAACCCTGGGCGCTGGCTTCCCGCGCGAGGTCATGGCGGGCTTTGGTGTGGCGTCGCTCCTACTTGGGGCGCTGTACTTGCTCTCCCAGCGCGACATGAAGCGCCTTTTTGCCTACTCAAGCGTGGAGCATATGGGGATAATTGCGATCGGGACGAGCTTTAGCGCGCCGGTCGCCCTCTTTGGCGTCCTGCTCCACGTGCTAGCTCACGGGGCGGCGAAGGGGACAGCGTTTTTCGGGGCGGGCTCGGTAGTGCGCAAGTTTGGCACCAAGGACATGGAGGCGGTGCGCGGCGGCGTCTCGGTGTTGCCTTGGAGCGGCACGATGCTTGTAGCCGCCGTGCTCGCCTTGTCGGCCCTCCCGCCGTTTGGGATCTTCAGGAGCGAGTTCTTGGTGGTCGAGGGCGGCCTGTCGAGCGGGGACGACGCGCTGTCCGCTGTGCTAGTGGTGCTCGTCACCGTGGCCTTCTTC
>JAMDDF010000143.1 GCA_023489205.1 Actinomycetota bacterium
AAAGCTCGTGTACTACCAGGTTGACCAGCCGCATCACGCCGAACAGCAGGTTGAGGCCGATGCCGACAAAACCGTAAAACAGCCCGAAGAACACCCCGCTTATGAGCGCGTACTCGAACAGCTTCACCTATGACCTCGGGAGCTACCTGGACCGGGTTGGCCCGGCTAGGGCGCCGGGTACTTGGGCGTACCGTTTACCAGGGACTTCTGTTCGGGGGTGGCCGGGTACACGATCTTGAACGAAAGGCCCTTGGCAGAGGGCACCACCTGGGCGATCGGCAACAGCTCGCCCACCTGCGCGCCCGTGTTATCCCAGCGCAGCGTCCCCTCTAGCGTCTTCAGCTTCCCGTTGACCGCGGTCACACCAGCCCGGATACCCGCCTGCGACATGGAGGTCGCGTGGGCGAAGGCGGCCTGGACCACAAGGCCGGCGTTGTAGCCGGCGACGTCCAAGAAGTTGAGCTGTGACGGCTTGCCCTTGGTGAAAGTGCTGGCGAACTTCGTGAAGGTCATGCCGATGTTGACGTTGTTCAACTTCATGATGGGCGGGACGGCGTAGGTGTAGGTCCAGGCGAGCGTCTTGGGCCCGACGTCCTGGGCGAAGAGGTCGGGCAGCTGGCCCGGGAACGGTGTCAGCACGAACTTGAAGTGGGTGCCCGTGGACTGCAGGTCCTTGAAGAAGGCAATGTCATTATTGGGGTAGCCGAGCTCGAGCACCGCATCGGGGTTGGTGGCCTGGATGGAGCGCACCAGCGTGCTGTAGTCGGTCTGGGTGGTGGGGACACCCTGGTAGTACACGAGCTTTATGCCACTTTTGGCCAGGAACCCCTTGATGGCCTGCGCCTGGGCTTGGTCGAAGTCGTTGACGCAATAGAGGATCGCCACCCGCTTTATCTTCAGCTTTTCGATGAGCAGGGCAACGGGCTTGGGCCAGACGGCCGAGACCGGCAACGAGGTGAGCACCACGTAGGGGTTGGCGCCGCTGCTGAAGAACGATGTCCCCGAGCCTGTCACGTCGAAGAGGAGGTGCTTTTTGTTCTTGGCGAGCGTGATGGCGGGCGCGGTCAGCACCGAGCCGAAGTCGGCGACGAAGACGTCGACTTTGTTTTGGTCGAGCAACTGGTTGTAGAGGGTGGTCGCGGTGGCCGGGTCGCTCTGGTCGTTGTAGGCGACGATCTTTACCTTGACCTTCTTTTTGAGCGGGGCCACGTACATGCCCCCCTGGGCGTTGACCTGGCTCGCCCAGAACTTGAGGCCGTTGTACTCGGGCAGCGACGAGGTGGCGAAAGCACCGGTGCCGGCGTAGAGCGTGCCGACAGTGATGACGTTGGTGCTGGCCGTCTCCCTGGTGCTGGAGGCGCCGGCAACGCCGCTCTGAGCGGCCGCTGCGAGGAGCGCCGCCGTGGCGAGCACACTGGAAACCAAAGCGCGGTGCCGAAATTTGCTCATCCCGGACTCCTTCCCTTCTGTTTGTCTCCTTCTGCATGCCCGGACGTGGGTTGGCCGCCCCGCCTGCGCCCTTCCCCCCCAGTGCCGCTAACACGGTAACACAATCGTCCCCGACTATAGGCCTATAACTGAGGGTGATGAGCGCAGCCCCCGCGGGCGCGACCATGTGTTCGTGCAGAGGAGTGAGCTTTGGCACTCCCACCAGCCCGACTGAGCCAAGTGCTCGAGACCTAGCCGTGGGGACGCTGGAAGGCAACTCGGTACTGGCTGGGCGACGTCCCGAAGAAGGCGCGAAAGCGGCGTGCCATGTAGTTGGGGTCCGACCAACCCGTTTTGGAGCAGATCTGGCCTACGGACAGCTCGCTTTCGAGGAGGAGCCGGGCGGTGAGCTCAAGGCGATGGCGAGCCAGGTAGAGGAGAGGGCTTATCCCGACCCGGCGGTTAAACAAGCGGCAAAGGTACGAGGCCGAGACGTGCACACGCTCGGCCAGCTCGGCCAATGTCCAAGGGTACTCGGGGGCGGCGTCGAGCAGTTCGGTCGCGGCGATGACCACGGGATGGGTAGTCGGGACGACCTCGCCCGGCTCAAGGAAGGTGAAGGCAGGTGCCAAGGCGTCGAGGACCACAAGCAGTTGCCCGAGCCGGCTCAGGCTGCGGCCTGAGCCTCGGAAGGGTTGGGCAAGCTGGAACATGTAGGGCTCAAGGGCGGCGAGGTCGATGGGCTGCTTGCCCGGCGGCGAAGAGCCCCTGGCGTCCCCATCGGCAGCGAGCTGGCGGGCGTCGGTAGCGGGCACCCCGGCAGTGGTGATCCTGGCCGCCGCGAAAGCGGCGAGCACGGGATGGTTGCGCAGCGCCGCCAGTTCAGAGGCAAGCGTCTTGTACGGAATGTACAGGTTCCAGATCTCCAACTGGCAGGGCTCATCGTAGGCGTGCCACTGGCCGGGGCGAACGATCAACACCGAGCCGGCGGCGACGGGTTGGGACCCAGAGCGCATCCGGTGCACCGCGCTACCGGATCTCACAACCACGATCTCCATGAACTCATGGGCATGGACTGGCCGGGCCGTGTCGTGCCTCCAAAGCTCCGCCGAGGCCACCGCGTCGTAGCAATGCAGCACCGAGCGTTCCAGGTACATGTTCACACCGTCGGCTCGGGTGATACTGGAGCCATGCTCCTCACTCCCGACTGGGACGAGGCAGCGAGAGGGCTCAACAGTCGTTGTCACGATCAGCCCCTAAGCTACAGGTACCCATGGACCGCAATTAGTCTACTCACAGGCCGGTGACAAGCCTGAAAGCGGGGATGGCTGGAGCGCCATCGGTCAAGATCATGCTGGTACCAGTCACTCAAGTGCTGGTCAAGCGGCCCTAGCTGTGGCACCATACTCGTTGCCGTCACCGATGGGACGGCAACGAAGGGTGGCCCGAGGCCAGGCCGGCCGCGCCAAGGAGCTGTCGCCGTGGAACCGGTGACCCGGCCCGCAGCCTCCGGGCCCTAACGCACAACAGTCCCACAATCGTCACGGGGGGGCCTCATGGGCAATAGCCCCAGGGAAATGACCACGGCAGGGGGCCCCGGTGAGGCCCCGTGGCCCGAGTACGGCGCCGGCCGGGCCGGGCCGGCGCCGCTGGCACCGCAGTGGGCACCCACTACCAGGCGATGGAGGGATCTCGGCCATTCCCTTCGTTACCGGCCCGCCCTCGGTGTCCTCCTCCTGCCGAGCCTTCTGCTGATCGGCTGCTTCAGTTACTACCCGGCCGTGCGCAGCCTTATTGGCGGTTTTTACTCGTGGAACGGCTTCTCCCCACCTACCTATGTGGGCCTCGCCCAGTTCCGGGAGTACGTGTCCTCGCCCACGTTCCCGATCGAGATGAGAAACTTAGCGGTCCTCACATTCGGGGGCATCCTCATCGTCCTCGTCTCGCAGTTCGGCGCTGCCGAGGTGGTGACCCACATGCCGCGCCGAGCGGGGACCATCGCCAAGTACGTGCTCGTCGTGCCGATCGTACTGCCGCCATTGATCCTCATAGAGGTCTGGGCCTACCTTCTGCAGCCGAGCAGCGGCCTCGTTGACCGCATTTTGGCCGTCCTTGGGCTACCCCAACCGACGTGGTACGGGAGCCCGCACCTCGCGATCGTCGGGATACTCCTTCTCGGCTTCCCCTGGATCTCAAACCTCGGGTTCTTGATCTTCCTCGGCGGTTTGCAGAACCTGCCAAAAGACATACTCGACGCAAGCAGGGTCGACGGGACCGGAAGGCTGCAGCGCGTGTTCACAATAGACATCCCTCTGCTACTGCCCCAGTTCCGCGTCGTCGTCATCCTTGCCGGAATTTCATTCGTCCAGAACTTCGTGCCCATCCTGCTGCTTACCAACGGTGGTCCCGGCACCGCCACACTTGTCCCAGGCCTCGACATGTACGATTCCGCGTTCCAGTCGAACCAGTATGGCTACGGGATGGCCATTGGGACGTTGCTGTTCATAGCGATGCTCGTGTTCACGCTAATTGTTATGAGGGCGCTTCGCCCACGCACAACCTGATTACCGGTACCCGATCACAACCAAACGGGCTTCTTGGCAGTGCCCACCTCACAGAAAGGAACCCACCATGACCCCATGGCCATCACCCTGCCGAACCGCTCTCGCTCTAGCAGTGAGCGGGCTCCTAGCAAGCACCCTGGTCACGACCGTGACCTCCGCTACCGCGGCCGCGAGCCCCAAAATAGTGATCCGAGCCAGCCTGTCGGGTTTCGCGAGCTCCAACACTGCCTCTGCAGCCAAAGGGCTCCTCGCCGCTACGGCGCAGTACGAGAAGGCCCACCCGAGCGTGAAGGTGCAGTGGCTGCCGGGGCCCGAGGGAGGGACCCCCTCCATTGTCGAGTCCAACGCCCAGGTCGAAACGCTCGCAGCGGGTGGGGACGCGCCCGATATCGTCTGGGAACAGTACGGCCCGATCATATCTGGTTCGCTGCCTGCCGGGTTGCTCCAGAACATGACGCCGTTCCTCGAGAAGCCGAACCCCTACGTACCGGGGAACAAGAAGTGGCTCTCGCTTTACTCTCCCTCAGTAGTTCCCTACATGAAGGCGCCAAACGGTCACATCAAGGTGATCCTCGGCTCTGCTGTTGAGGACGGCTTTATTTACAACAAGGCTGACTTTAAAAAGGCCGGCATCACCACGGTCCCCGCGACGTGGGCAGCGTTCATTGCCGACCTCAGCAAACTGAAGGCAGCCGGGCTCACGCCCTTCATCTTCGCCGATGGGAGCTTCGACAACCCGTCGTGGTTTGAGCGGATGGTGGCAACCTCGTTGCTCGCCAATCAGGTGAACAAGTTCAACGTCAGCCATAGCATAGGAGTGACGTCGTCGCTTGACGTGGCTGTCGGTATCCACAAAGGTATCATCAGCATGAGCAACCCTTCGTATGCAGAGGGTTGGAAGCTGTTGGGCCAGCTCGCTCGTTATTCGATGACCGGCGAGAGCACCTACAACGCCAACAGCCCTGTCACGGCGACCACGCCGCCGCTTAGCGTCGTGCCGCTCTTCACGCAGGGCAAGGTTGCCGTCATCTGGGATGGCAACTTTACGATCCCGTCGCTGGACCAGCTTGGGTTCGCCAATAAGTTCGGGGTCTTCCCGGAGCCTACGATCACAAAGGCGACGACCCCGCTTGCCCTTGGAACTCCTACACAAGGTGCCATCGGCGGCCCGAACGGCGTGGGCCAATGGAGCATCACGTCCGAAAAGGCCGACCACACGATGACCCCTGAGAAGACCAAGGTCGTGATGAACTTCCTGGCCTGGTTGTTCGCCCCCAAGAACGTAGATCTCTGGCTAAAGCCCACCAATACGGACGACATCCCGACGGAGCCCTCTGTGCCGAAGCCAAACGTCCCCGGCCTGGAAAGCCTCGTCCCCAAGGGGAAGGTACCGATCACGGTAGACGTCTTGCTTGACGACGTGCTCGGTGCGGCGGCCTCGACTTCTGCCTTACGCCTGGTCCAGGACTACGTCGACGGGTCGTCGTCGTACGCGGCGTGCTCCTCGCAATGGCAGTCCTTGTTGACCACCTCGGCCGAGTCCTGGGCGGCTCAAAACCACGTCAACTTGAACAAGTACTAGGCCGTCGGCAGTGTTGGCGTGACGAACGCGGCAGTGAGCTCCACAACGGTGCAGGGCCTGGTCCGCCCACCGGCGAGC